>JBBSIG010000060.1:0-13034 GCA_038232215.1 Gaiellales bacterium
AGTCGCTCGCAGCCCGGCCGCGCGCGAGGGAATCCCTGCCGCTACGATCACGGCTCGTGCGGGAGATCCTCGAGGACATCGAGCGCTGGCGTGCCCGCGGCGAGCGGTTCGCCCTCGCGACCGTCGTCGCTGCCCGGCGTTCCGCTCCGCGGCCCGTGGGCTCCGGGCTCGCCGTCTCCGAGGGAGGCGAGCTGGCGGGGTCGGTCTCGGGCGGCTGCGTCGAGAGCGAGGTCGTCGGCCAGGCCCGGAGCGTGCTGGCCGGAGAGCCTCCCGAGCTGCTCTCGTTCGGGATCTCGGACGAGCTCGCCCTGAGCGTCGGCCTCCCCTGCGGGGGCGAGATCGACGTCTTCGTGGCCCTTTTCGACCCCGGCGTCGTAGACCGCCTCCGGGAGTCGCTCGAGCGCGTCGAGCCCGCCGTGCTCCTCACGGTGCTGGAGGGGGAGCGAGTCGGCTCGCAACTGCTCGTGCTCGACCGCGGAGAGCGGGTCGGCGAGGCCCCGAGCGGACTCGCCGAGAAGGCGGACGAGCTCCTGCGCGGAGCCAGGAACCGGATCGTCGAGGTCGACGGCGTCAGGGTTTTCGCCCACGTCTTCGCGCCGCCGCCGCGGCTGCTCGTGTTCGGCGCCGTCGACACCGCCGAGGCGCTCTGCAAGGCCGCTCACGGCATCGGCTGGCAGACGATCGTGGCCGACGCGCGCGGGAAGTTCGCGACCTCCGACCGCCTCCCGAGCGCCGACGAGATCGTGGTCGCCTGGCCCGAGGAGGCCCTCGTGCGGGTACGGCCCGACTACGCCACGGCGGTCGTCGTCCTGACCCACGACGACAAGTTCGACGTCCCGGCCCTGAAGGGGGCGCTCGCGAGCGAGGCGTTCTACGTCGGCGCCCTGGGCTCCCGTCGCAACCAGGCACTCAGGCGCGAGCGACTGCTCGCGGAGGGTGTGGCCGAGGGCGACGTCGAGCGGATCGCCGGCCCCTGCGGTCTCGACATCGGCGCGGAGACCCCGGCTGAGACGGCCGTGTCGATTCTCGCCGAGGTGCTCGCTCGCCGCGCCGGCCGTTCCGGCGGCCGTCTGACGGGATCCCAGAGGCCGGTGCACGCTGCGGTCGCCTAGCGCGGTGTCGCAGGGGAGCGCGCCGGTCGACCCGGACACGCTCCGCCGCTACGCCGACCTCGTGGTGGGGTTCGGCGCGAACGTCCAGCCGGGCCAGATCCTCGAGCTCGCCTCCGACCTCGGCAAGGAGGAGATGACCCGTGCCATCGCCGCGAGCGCCTACAGGCACGGCGCCCGCTTCGTGGACGCCAACTATTTCGATCCCCACGTCAAGCGCGCGCGCCTCGAGCATGCCGACACCGAGACGCTCCCGTTCGTGCCCTCCTGGTACGGCGAGCGCGTGCTCGCCCTCGGCGAGCAGCACTGTGCCATCGTCGCGCTCGCGGGACCGGCGGCGCCCGGCCTCTACAACGACCTCGACCCCACCCGCGTAGGCCTCGACCGGCTCCCGGCGGTGAAGGAGTCGATGCAGGTGATCAACGACCTCACGGTCAACTGGTGTGTCGCCCCGTGTCCGACGGCGGCCTGGGCAGCGCTCGTCTACCCCGAGCTCGAGGAAGCCGACGCGCTCGAGCGGCTCTGGGAGCGGGTGCTCCACATCTGCCGGCTCGACGAGGACGATCCCGTGGCGGCCTGGCGCGAACGAGCGAGGGCGCTCGGGGAGACGGCTGCGCGGCTCACCGCGCTGCGCTTCGACGCGCTCAGGTTCTCGGGCCCCGGAACCGAGCTCACCGTCGGCCTGCTGCCGAGCTCGACGTGGCAAGGCGGTCTCGACAGTACCGCGGACGGCATCGAGCACCTGGCCAATCTCCCCACCGAGGAGACGTTCACCGCGCCCGACCCGGCGCGCGTCGACGGCATCGTGCGGGCAACCCGCCCGCTCGTGGTGGCCGACACGGTGATCAGCGGGCTCGTCGTCCGGTTCGAGAGCGGCCGCGCGGTGGAGATCGAGGCGGAGACGGGCGCGGAGCTGCTACGCACCCGGTGCGCGCACGACGAGGGCGCCGCGCGGCTCGGCGAGGTCTCGCGCGTCGACCGCGAGGGACGGATCGGGCCCCTCGACACCGTCTTCTACGACACGCTCCTGGACGAGAACGCCGCGAGCCACCTCGCGCTGGGCTCGGCCTACGAGGACTGCGTCGAGCCGGCCGACGTCGAGCGGTTGAACCGGAGCGACCTGCACATCGACTTCATGATCGGCAGCGACGACGTCGACGTGTCAGGGATCACGGCGGCAGGCGAGCTCGTGCCGGTGCTGCGCCGAGGCACCTGGCAGATCTAGCTCCCTTACCGGCCTAGGGTCTCGACTCGCTGCCGTCGAAGATCTTCAGCGGCAGCCCGGCCAGGGGCTCGCCGCCCGCCTCCGTCACGAGCCAGGTGTCCTGCATGTACAGGCACGCCGCGCCGTCCGGCGAGATCGCATGCGGGTGCATCGAGAAGACCATGTTCTCGACCAGCTCGGTGTCCACCCCCTCGCCGATCTTCGGGAACTCGATCATGGTCATCCCGATCGAGTGGCCGGTGACGTGGCCGAGCGTGTACCCGCGCTGGGTGAAGCCGCGCGACACTGCGCGGTGCACGTCGTGCGCAGTCGCGCCCGGGCGCATGGCGCCGCGGGCCGCCTCGAAGTACTCGTCGTACGCCTCGAGCATGCGCTTCGAGTCGTCGCTCGGCTCGCCGGCGGTGATCGCGCGCGAGACCTCCACCCAGTGCCCGCCGGGGCCGGCGACCTCGAGCGAGGGGAGGACGAGGTCCGTCGCCTCGATCGGGCGCTCGTTGCGAGCGACTGCGAACTCGGGCCGGGCGGAGCCGTTCGGCCCCACGAGGATCATGTCCATCGTAAGGCGACCGCAGCCCTGCTCGACGAAGTACCTCTCGCACGGAGCGAGCAGCTCGGCGCCCGTCCTGCCGGGCTCGTACGCCTCCAGGAACGTCCAGAAGCCCTCCGTGTTGATGCGAACGCTGTCCCGCACGGACTCCAGCTCAGCCTCGCTCTTGACGGCCCGCGCCAGGTCGAACTCGACGTCCCAGGGAACGAGCTCGGCGGCGCCCTCGAGCGCCCGGTAGTCGCGGACGTTCAGCACGTAGTCGAGCCCGTAGACGCCGACCCGCCGCCCGCGGACGCGCTCGGCAAGCCACTCGCCCGGCCGGTCGACGAAGACCTGATCCTCGATCCACGTCGTCGCGTGCTCGCCGACGTAGCGGGCCTCGCTCGGAAAGATGATCGACGGCTCGCCCTCACGCGGCAGGACGACGTAGGCGTAGCGGTGGACGATCACGAAGCCGGAGAGGTACGTGACCGCGCCCTCGAAGCCCGTGTACTCGCTGCCGCAGACGATCGCGGCCTCGAGCCCGTCGCGCTCGAGGGCCGCCCGGACGTTCGCGTAGCGCCGCTCGATCTCAGCTCTCTGCACGTTCCCTCCCCTTGATCAGCGCGACGATCGCCTCGTTCAGCGGCGTCGGCACGCCGTGCTCGCGCCCGAAGCGCACGATACCGCCGTTCAGGTAGTCGATCTCCGTCTGCCGGCCGGCCTCGACGTCCTGGAGCATCGAGGCCTTGTGGTCGTAGGCGACCTCCGGGCGGGCGGCGTGGTCGATCAGCTGCTCCGGGTCGGCGTCGAGCTCGATTCCCTGAGCCGCCGCCACCGCCTTCCCCTCCCCGACGAGGCCCGAGACGAGGCGACGGAGGGCAGGATCCTCGCAGACGCGGCCGTGCGTGAGGCCCGTCAGGGCTCCCACCGGGTTCGTCGCCGCGTTGAAGATCACCTTGCGCCACTGCGCCCCGCGGGCGTCCGGCAACGCCGTCGTCGGCATCCCCGCGCGGGTGCAGGCCTCGGCGAGCCGCTCGACCTCCGACATCGGGGCGGGCCTCGGCTCGAACGGGCCGATCGTCGTGTCGCCCTTGACGTCCCAGCGCACGTGGCCCGGCTCCACGATCCGCCCGGCCGGGAATGTCGTGCCGCGGATCACGCGCTCGACGTACGCGGCGAGCACCTCCTCGTTACCGACTCCGTTCTGGACGGTACAGACGGCCCCGTCGGCGAACGCGTGCGCCGTCTCCCGGATCGCCGGCTCGGTGTGCAGGGATTTCGTCGCGACGATGCCGAAGTCGCACGGGGGCAGCTCGCGCGCGTCGCTCGTCGCGCGCAGCCGGGCGACGACCTCTCCGGCGCCGGAGAGCCGCAAGCCGCGCGCGTTGATCGCCTCCACGTGCTCGCGGGAGAGGTCGTAGGCCCACACCTCGACGTCGTCGAGCCCGGCGAGGCTCGCCGCGAAGAGGCTGCCCACGGCGCCGCAGCCGACGACCGCGATCCTCAGCGCCACGAGTCCTCCTTCGCCCTGATCAGCCGCAGGAGGGCCGTGTGCAACGGCGCCTCCACCCCGTGCCGCTCCGCCTCGCGCACAAGGGCCCCGGTGATGAGGTCGATCTCCGTGCGGCGCTCGGCCAGCACGTCCTCGAGCATCGAGGGCAGGTGCGCGCTGCCGCGTCGGGTGGCGAGCACGTTCATCTCCCACGGATCATCGTGCAACGGGATCCCGGCTGCGGCGGCGACGCGGGCGCCCTCGTCGACGAGGTCGTGGACGAGGTGGCCGAGGTCGTCCGCCCGCTCCTCCGCCGCGAAGTGGGCGTCGTGCGGCAAGCCGGTGAGCGCGGCGACCGCGTTCACGGTCGCGTTGAAGATCAGCTTCGACCACTGCGCGGGACGGAGATCGGCGAGCGCGTCCGCCTGGAGGCCCGAGTCGACGAGCAGGCGGGCCGTCTCGGCCACGAGCTCGAAGGGCGTGTCCTCGTACGGTCCGAGCCAAGTGGCCGTGTCGAGGATGTACTCGACGTGCGTGTCGCCGTGCCGTGTCCCGCTCATGAACGTGACGGCGGAGATCAGCGGCCAGTCGCCGTGCCGGCGCACGACGTCCTCGGCCCCGAGCCCGTTCTGCACCGTCATGACCGCCGCTCCGGCGAAGCGGCCCTCGAGCGAGGCGGCCGCCGCCTCGAGAGCCGTCGCCTTCGTGGCGACGATCACGAGGTCGACGTCAGGCAGCTCGTCGGCGTCTGCGCTCGCCCGCACGGGAGCGGTGAACTCCGCCCTGCCGCTGACTCGCAGGCCGTGCTTGTTGAGCGCCCGCGCGTGCTCTCGGCGCCGCGTCAGGACGAGCGTCTCCACGCTGCGCCCGAGGTGAGCCGCGTACAGGCTGCCGATCGCGCCGGCGCCCACCACGCAGACACGCTGCGGCCCAGCCAAGGGCTCAGGCAGCGTGCTTGCCGGCGAGGTACCGCAGGTACGGCTCGGGGTCGATCGGCCCGCCGACCGCGCGCCTGAGCGTCTCCTGCGGGCTGAACTTGCGACCGTGCCGGTACAGGTGCTCGCGCAGCCAGCCGCGCAGCTCGCCGAACTCTCCGCGCTCGATCTGCGCGTCCACGTCCGGCATGTCTTCGGTCATGCGCTCCCAGATCTGGACGGACATGACGCTGCCGAGCGCGTAGGTCGGGAAGTAGCCGACCAGGCCGCCGGCCCAGTGCATGTCCTGCAGGACCCCGTCGGCGTCAGTCGGCGGAGTGACGCCGAGCAGGCTCTCCATCCGCTCGTTCCAGGCGGCGGGCAGATCGCGGGGCGCGAGCCGCCCTTCGATCAGCTCCTGCTCGAGCTCGAAGCGGAGGATGACGTGCATGCTGTAGGTGACCTCGTCCGCGTCGATCCGGATCAGGGACGGCTCGACTCTGTTCACGGCCCGCACGAACTCCTGCTCGTCGACCGATCCGAGCTGCTCCTGAAAGGCACTCTGCAGGCGCGGGTAGAAGAACCGCCAGAACGGTCGTCCCCGGCCGACGAGGTTCTCCCACATCCGGCTCTGCGACTCGTGCAGGCCGAGCGACACGCCCGTGCCGAGCGTCGTGCGGTCGAGCGCCGGATCGACGTCCCGCTCGTAGACGCCGTGCCCGAACTCGTGCATCGTCGAGAAGAGCGAGTGCAGGGAGTCCGGGTGGTAGTGGGTCGTCACGCGGACGTCGGTCGTTGCGGGGTTGGACATGAAGGGGTGCGCCGTGACGTCGAGCCGCCACGAGTCCTCCTCGTAGCCGAAGCGCTCGAGCATCTCGTGCGAGAACCGCTCCTGCGCCTCGATCGGGAAGGCCTGGTGGAGGATGGAGTCGTCGACGGGCTCGGCCGCCGCTATCAGCGGTCTCAGGCCCTCTTTGACGCGGTCGAAGACCGCCTGCACCTCGGCCGCCTTCATCCCGGGCTCGAAGTCGTCGAGCAGGACGTCGTACGCATCGTCGTAGTCCTCGAAGCAGTCGACGTAGCGCCGCCGCAGCTCGAGAATCCGCTCGAGGCTCGGACGGAGCAGCTCGAAGTCCGACCTCGGCCGCGCCTCGGCCCACACGCGCAGCCCGAGCGCGCCCTCTCGCCGCAGCTCCGCCGTCAGCTCGGCGGGCACGCGCCGGGCCTTCTCCCAGTCGCGACCGGCCACGCGCACGACCGACGCCTCGTCGGAGTCGGCGTCGAGGCTCTCGGCCCATGGCGTCAACTCGTCGAGCAAGCGCCCGACCTCGTCGGCGCTGGAGAGCTCGTGCTGGAGGCGGGTCACCGTCGCGCTCTGCTCGGCGCGAGCGGCCGAGCCGGCGATCGGCATCTTCGTCTGCTGGTCCCAGAGGAGCAGCCTCGAGACGCCCGAGAGGTCGCTGATCTCCGCGAGCCGCGCCTTCAGCTCGTGGAACGCCGCAGGAGCCGTCACCGTCCCAGCATCGCACGTCGGCGCAGAGCTGCGAGAGGCAAGGAAAACTCGCGACCCCCTGTGATCCCGGTCGGTCTGAAGAGCAGTACGAGCGCCATCAGCGCCCCGAGGACGACGAGGCGAGAGCCCTCCGGCAGATCGACGTTCACCGAGAGGAGGTGGACGCCGTTCTCGGCGCGGCCGAGGTAGGAGTCGAGCCCGCTCACGAGCAGAGCGCCGACCACCGCCCCGAGCAGGCTCGAGGCGCCGCCGATCACGAGCATTGCGAGGGTCAGGAACGTCAGCTCCAGATACACCTGCTCGGTGGTGATGCTGCCGAGCTGGTGGACGAGCAGAGCGCCGGCGAAGCCCGCGAGCGCGCCGCTGATCGTGAAGGCCCACAGCCGGTGGCGGTAGATGTGCGTGCCCGTCGCCTGAGCCGCCGCCGGGTCCTCGCGGGACGCGCGGAGGAGACGCCCCGACCGACTCCGCCCGTACCCGAACGCGACGGCCGCTGCGATCAGGGCTCCGAGCGTCGCCTGCAGCATGTCGGTGGACTCAGGCACGAGCGAGAGCGTGTTGGCGCCGGGGCCGATCCTCGTCCAGAAGAGCAGCACGTTGTGCGTGATGCCGAGCACGGCGAAGGTCGCGATGCCGGCCGCGAGCCCCGACAGCCGCATGAGCGCCGCGCCGACGACGAGCGCCAAGAGACCGCCGAGCCCGGCGCCGAGCAGGAGCGACTCCACGTTGGAGAGCTCGGTTCGCTGCAGGAAAGGGAACAGATCGGGAAGCGTGAACTGCTTCGACTCCCTCGGGATCGTCGTCACCCCCGCGGCGAAGGCGCCGAGCGCCACGAAGCTGACGTGCCCGAACGAGATGACGCCCGAGTTGCCGACGAAGCAGTACAGCGAGATCACGATCGCGGCCAGGACGAGCGCGGTCTCGAAGTCGATCTGAACCGAGGGCGAGGCTCGACCTCCGACGATCCCGACGGCGACGAGCAGCAGGGCGGGGGCGGCGAGCTGCAGGACGCCGCTCGGGACTCTCATACCCGTTCCACCGTCGTCCGTCGGAAAGGCGCGTAGAGGCCGCTCGGGCGCACGAGCAGCACGAGGATCACGAGCAGGAAGACGTACGAGTCGAGGTAGACGCGGTGGCTCGACGAGAGCACGTCGCCGAGCGCGGAGGTCGCGAAGCCGACCGAGAACGCTCCGAGCGTCGCCGTGGCGAGCCGGTCGATGCCGCCGACGACGACGCCGATCAGGGCCGGGATGAGGATGCTGGCCCCGAAGCTCGGGCTCACGAACGGCGTCTGCACCACGACCAGCACGCTGACGCAGCCTGCCATGAGCGCGCCGAGTACGAAGGCGAGGCTGATCACGCGGTTCGTCCGGACCCCGAGCAGCCGCGCCGCCCGGAAGTCGATCGCGGCGGCACGCATCTGCAGGCCCACGCTCGTCCGGCCGAGGAAGAGCGCGGTGCCGGCCAGCAGCGCAGCGGTGACGGCGATGCTGACGAGCGTCACCCAGCGAACGTGCACGCCTCCCAGCTCGAACGCCCGGTTCAGCCCGGGAAGAACGCTGACGTTGTTCCCCTGCGGCCCGAACTTGAGCAGCGCGATGCTCTGCAGGAGGAAGCTGACCGCGAAGGTGGCCACGAGCATGGTCGCGGGCGCGGCGCCGCGCAGCCGCCGGAAGGCGATCCGCTCGAGGAGCAGCGCGAGCGCGACCACCGTGGCGAAGCAGACGATGATGCTCGCCCAGTCGGGCCAGCCGTTCGCCAGCATGAGCGCGTAGGCACCCGCCGTGATCAGCTCGCCGTGCGCGAAGTTGACGAGGCGCATGACCCCGAACACGAGTGCGACGCCAACTCCGACGAGCGCGTAGAGCGCGCCCAGCGCGATCGCGTCGAGGATCGTCTGCAGGTCCATCAGGCGAAGTACGCCGCGACGAGCCGCTGGGTGTCGCCGGCGTCCCGCGGTGTCAGGGTGGCCCGCAGCTCGCCGTTCGACAGGACGTACGTCCGGTCCGCGAAGGCGACGGTCACCTGAGCCCTCTGCTCCACGAGCAGCACGGTTACGCCGCGCTCCCGGATCCGCGCGAGCGCCTCGAACACCGTCTCCACGATCGTGGGCGCGAGCCCGAGCGACGGCTCGTCGAGGAGGAGGACGTCCGGTCGTGCGAGGAGCGCGCGGGCGATCGCGAGCTGCTGCTGCTGGCCGCCCGAGAGCTCGCCGGCGACCCGGCTCCGAGCCTCCTGCACGACGGGGAAGAGCCCGTGGATCCACTCCAGGTCCTCGTCGACCCCGTCGCGGCTGCGCCGCCCGACGAGCCCGAGCCGGAGGTTCTCCTCGACGCTGAGGCTCGCGAAGACGTGGCGCCCCTCGGGGACGAGCGCGACGCCCGAGCGCGAGATCGCGTCGGTGTCCCGCCCCCGGATCGACCGGCCGGCCAGGCGGATGTCGCCCTGCCGGGGCGAGACCGCGCCCATGATCGCGAGCAGAGTCGTGGACTTCCCGGCCCCGTTCGGCCCGATCAGGCCCACCACCACGCCGCGCCGAACCTCGAGGCTGAGCCCGCGGACGGCGGGAACCGCCCCGTAGCGCACCTCGAGCTCGTGCAGCTCGATCATCGCGCTCTCAGGCATGCGCCGCCTCGGTGGTGGCCGCGCTCCCGCCGAGGTAGGCGTTCGTCACGTCGAGGTTGCGCCGGATCTCCTCGGGGGAGCCTTCCGCCAGCGTCCGACCCTGGTCGAGCACGTGGATCCGGTGGCACACCTCCATGATCAGGGGCATGTTGTGGTCGATCAGGAGCACCCCCGCTCCGAAGCGCTCGCCCACGTTCCGGACGACGGCGGCGAAGTCCGGTACCTCTGCCTCGAGCAGGCCGGCCGCCGGCTCGTCCAGCAGGAGGAAGCGGGGGTGCGTCGCGAGCGCGCGCGCGACGCCGAGCTTGCGCTCGTCGCCGTGGGGCAACACGCCCGCGGGAGCGTCGGCCCGATCCTCGAGGCCGAGCATCCCGAGGAGATCTCCGGCCCGGCGGCGGGCCTCGCCGGACCTCGCTCCGGAGCCGAGGGCGGCGACCTCGACGTTCTCGCGCACGGTCAGTCCCCGAAGCAGGTGCCCGTGCTGGAAGGTCCGGGCGAGGCCGGCCCGGCCCCGTCGGTAGGGGCGCCAGCGCGTGATGTCGGCACCCCCGAGCGAGACGGAGCCCGCGGTCGGGAAGGCGAAGCCCGTCACCACGTTCACGAGCGTCGTCTTCCCGGCTCCGTTCGGGCCGATCAGGCCCACGACCTCCTCGGGACGGAGCTCCAGCGTGACGTCCTGGAGCGCGTGCACCCCCGCGAACGAGCGCGAGACGCCGGTCGCCCGGAGTGAGTCTCCGGGCGACCACTTGCGGTGTGACGCTAGACGACCGGCCGCGTCAATCGGCTAGCCGATCTCCTGCGGCGTACGCGCCCGGACGACGCCCACGATCTCGGCCTTCTTGCCGTTGATCTTGACGACGCGGTACGTCCGCCCGAAGACGGTGTGGTAGCGCGACGAGAAGCTGACCGGCCCGAAGGGGGTGCTGAAGTCGCGCAGGCCCTCGAGTGCCTTCGCCAGCTTGGCGCCGTCGGTGGAGCGCGTCTTCCTGATCGCGTAGGCGATCGCGTCGACCGCCTCCGCCCCCGTGAGGAAACCGCCCGTCGTCGGGGCCTGGCCACGCGCCTTCATCTGCGCGATCAGGGTCCGGACGGCCTTGCTGGGGTCGTCGCCGAAGACCGAAGCGAACGTGGTGACGTAGAAGTTCGTGATCTTCGGGCTCGTCCAGAACGTCCCGTCCGCGGACCAGGGCGAGATGATCGGCGTCGAATTGCCGAGGCTGCGCAGGCCGGAGACGAAGGTCGGCAGGTCGGCCTGCGTGACCGTGCAGATCGCGATCGCCTGCGTCTTCTTCGCGTTCACCCGGCTGACGACGTTGCCGATCGTCTTGTCGCCCTGCTTGAAGCTCTCCTGCGTCGTGATCTTCCCGCCCAGCTTGGTGAAGCGCTTCGTGAACGCCGAGCAGACGTTCTGCGTGTAGACGAGCAGCTTGTCGGTGACGACGGTCGCCCGCCGCCAGCCGCGCCTGATCGCGAGCTGCGCGAGCGCCGCTCCCTCGTCCTGAGCCACGTTTCCGAAGCTGAAGGCGAGCTTGCCCTTCGAGCCGAAGCGCTTCGGGCTCATCTGATCCGTGCCGATACAGGGCGCGACCGTCAGCTTGTTCTGGTTCAGGAACTCCTGGACCGCCGGCGTCGCGTAGTCGACGTCGCACGTGACCCAGCCGATGTCGATGCCCTTGCCGAGGAGATCCGCGGCGCTCGACTTCGTCTTCGCGGGATCGAGGGTCGTGTTCTGGACCTTGAAGACGAGCTTTCGCCCGAGCACGCCGCCGCGAGCATTGATCTTCGCCGCCTCGATCTGCGCTGCGGTCAGGGCCGGGTTGTTGAAGAACTTCATGAAGTTGGACTGGTCGATGGCGGCCCCGATGACGATCGGCTCCGCGGCGCGACCGGCACCCGAGCCCGCGGTCGTCGCACCCGCGAACACGGCGATCGCGACCGTCAGCGCCGCCAGCAGGCCACCGACCGCGATCCACTTCCTCGTGTGTCTCATCTGAATGCTCCCTCCGTTCGAGATCCTCGACCCGACGCCGACTTTGACCGAGTTTTGATCAAGTGTCAAACTCACCTTCCCGAGCGGAGGTGGACCCCGATCGCAGCATCAGCTCAGCTTCGCCACCGGCACCCGCGCACGCTGGCAGAGCGGGCGGTCTCCGAGCTGCAGGAGGCGATCCTCAGCGGCCAGCTCAAGCCCGGGACGCCGCTGCGGCTCGAGAAGCTCGCGCGCTCGCTGGACATGAGCCCGATGCCGGTGCGCGAGGCGCTCCGCGAGCTCCAGAGCCTCGGCCTCGTCGAGCACATCCCGCATCGCGGCGCCCGCGTCGCTCCGCTCTCGATCGACGACCTGCGGGACACCTACGAGTCGCGGCTGGCACTCGAGGGCCTCGCGATTCGCCGCGCCGCGGAGCGCTTCTCCCCGGAGGACGCCCGCGTGGCGGCCGGTCGGCTCCGCGAGCACGTGCGAGCCTACCGCTCCGGCGACCTCCGTCACGGACGCGCGGCTCACGCGGACTTCCACCTGGGTCTCTACGCGGCCTCGCGCTCGCAGTGGCTCCCGCGCCTGATCCGCCCGCTGTGGGAGAACAGCGAGCGGTACCGGATCGCCTCGCTCGCCTCCCGGGGCTCGCTCAAGCGGCGCCGGCGCGAGCATCAGCGCATCCTCGATGCCTGCGTCGCCCGCGACCCCGACGCAGCCGAAGAGGCCCTTCGCGCGCACCTCGTGCTGACGGCGAGCCTCGTCTCGCGCCGGATGGGCGAGCCGCCCCTCTTCTCGCCCAGCGAGTAGCGCGGCGGCTCGCCGAGGCGATGTGGATCGTCTGTCACGATCCAAGGCGCCGCGGCCCTGTGGACAACAGGCGGCCGGCCGCCGGCAACCTGCTCCCGTCCGGAGCTCGAGCCCAACGCGCCCTGTGGAACGTCTGTGACGGTGTCTGACCCCGTGACGAATCGTCCACAGCCGGCGCCTCGCCGCCGCTCGCTCGATCAGCGCTTGCCGACGAGCTCGAGGAACTCCTCGTCGGTCACGAGCCCGCGCTTGCGCGCCCCGCGCGCCTTGACGGTCGAGAGCAGCTCGCGCTGCCGCTCCTCGGACAGGTCGAGTCCGAGCTCCTCGGCCTTGATCCTGATCGAGTCGAGGCCGCTCTTCTTACCGAGCACGATCCCGCGCTCGGCGCCGACGAGCTCGGACGAGTACGGCTCGATCGCGGACGGGTCGTGGAACTGCGCCGCGACGGCACCGCTCTCGCGCCGGAAGAGCGTCTCTCCCGTCACCGGCTTCCAGGGCTCGAGCTGGTAGCCGGAGAGCTGACGCACGCGCTCTGACACCTCCCGGACACGCTCCAGCCGCAGATTGGTGTGCACGCCGTAGAGCGCGCGGAGAGCGAGCGCCACCTCGCCGAGGTTGGCGTTCCCCGCTCGCTCGCCCATGCCGTTGATGGTGCCCTGCACCCAACGCGCCCCAGCCCGCACGGCGGCGACGGCGGCCGCGGTTGCGAGGCCGAAGTCGTTGTGGCCGTGGAAGTGCACCGGGACATCGGGGCCGACGAGGTCGCAGGTCCGTCCGACGAGGTCGGCCACCGCCTCGGGCGAGGCGATCCCGAGCGTGTCGACGACCACGACCTCCTGCGCACC
>JBBSIG010000061.1:0-12613 GCA_038232215.1 Gaiellales bacterium
GCGAAGGCGAAGGCGACGATCGCGCTCGAGAAGGTGACCGCGAGCGCGCTCAGCCCGCTGATCCAGAGACTGTTCAGGAACCATCTGGCGACCGGCGCGATCCTGAACACGTCGTCGTAGTTCCAGGCCCAGCGTGCCGGGATGAAGCGGTTGTCGAACACGTCCTCCCGCGGCTTGAACGACGCGCTCAGGAGCCAGAGGAACGGGTAGACGAAGAGCACGGAGAGGCACAGGATGAGCGCCGTGAAGAGCGCCTGCTTGAAGCGCCCGATCTGGACGCGCGGCCAGCCGCGGGGCGTCCGGACCACGACCTGCGGGATTGGCGCGGTCGCCGCACCCGTGCCCGCCGGGCCGAGCTGGTCGGGCGTTCCCGCGGTCACCGCTGGCCTCCCTGGTAGAAGACGAAGCGGCGGCTGACGACCACGTTGACGAGGGTGATCATCATGATGATCACGAACAGGAGCCAGGCCATCGCCGAGGCATAGCCCATCTTGAAGAACTCGAAGGCCTCCCGGAAGAGGTAGATCGAGTACATGAGCGCCGCGTCCGGCGCCTCGGCGCCTGCCGAGCCCCCGCCGAAGTACGCGACATAGACCTCGGTGAACGTCTGCAGGCCCGCAATCGTCAAAATGATGAGATTGAAGAAGAGTGCCGGACTGATCAGCGGGAGCGTGACGTCCTTGAATCTCCGCCACGGCGGCGCGCCGTCCATCGCGGCGGCCTCGTAGAGCTGCTGCGGGACGGAGCGAAGCGCGGCCAGGAAGATGACCATGGTGCCGCCCACCGACCAGACACTGATGATCACGAGGCTCGGCTTGATCCACTGCGGATCGGTCGTCCAGAACGGGCCGGGAACGTGGATGAGCTCGAGCCCGCGGTTGACGATGCCGGTGGAGCCGTTGAAGAGCAGAAGCAGGAGGATGCCCACCGCGACAGGCGGGGTGATCTGGGGCAGGTAGAAGAGGGTGCGGAAGAACCCGGCCGCGCGCCCGATGCGCAGTAGGATCATCGCGAGCGCGAGCGCGACGATCATCGTCGCCGGAACCATCATCAGGGTGAAGGTGAACGTGTTCTCGAGGGCGGTCACGATCTTCGGGTCGTCGAGAAGCGTGCGGTAGTTGTCCAGGCCGACGAACGGCGTCGGCTCGAAGCCCGCGATCTGCTCGACGCCGTAGTCCGTGAAGGAGAAGTAGAGGCTCGCGATCATCGGCCCGGCGGTGAGCGCGACGAACCCGAAGAACCACGGGAAGATGAAGGCGAGGGCATATCGCGTCTCGCGCTCGCGGAAGCCCGACAGCCAGCGCCGGGCTCTCGAGTGAGAGCCCGGCGCCGCAGTGCTCGTGACGCTGGCCAAGCGCCGTCCTACTTGTTCTTGTCGATCGCGGCCTGTGCCTCTCTCTGCGCCTGATTCAGCGCCGCGCGCGGCGTCTGCTGGCCGGCCAGCACGCGGGTGATCCCGTCGATGTACGCCTGCCTGAGCTCGGCGCCTCCGGGCGAGAGCGGGAGCGCGAACCCGTAGCGGGGCGCCTGCACGAGCAGCCGCACCGCGTCGTCGAAGTCCTTCTTACCCAGCCGCTCATAGATGTCCTCGAAGATCTTGACGTCGGCGCGGGTGTTCGCAGTGTAGAGACCGGTGAACGCCCTGTTCTGCCGCTTGCGGGTGTCGAACCGGCTCTTCGCGACTGCGACCCACGTGTTGACGGCCGTCATCGACTTCATCCACTTGCAGGCGAGGCTCTGATCCTTGGAGCCGCGCGGGATCGCCCAGCCCGAGCCGGCGAAGAGCGTGATCGGCCCGCCCTTCCGGTTGGTGAAGAACTTGGCCGTGATGTTCACGCTCGGCGAGTTGTCGGCCAGGACGTTGTAGTAGAAGCTCTCGATCGGGAACGCGCCGACCTGATCCTGCGCGATCTGGTTCTTGGCGCCGAAGAAGTCCCACGTGTCGCGGAAGGCCTTGAACCGGTTCCAGCCGCCGTGGTCGCGGATCAGCGAGGCCGTGAACTCGAGCGCCGCGATCGCCTGCCGGCTGTTGAGCTGAGCCTTCAGCCCGTCCTTGCTGACGAGGTCGGCGCCGAACCACTTCACCCACAGCGGAAAGAACTCGGGGATCTTCGGATCGAAGCCGATCCGCGTCACCTTGCCGCCGTCCGTCTTCAGCATCTTCTTGTTCGCCTGGCGGAGCTTCGCCCACTTCGTCGTGCTGACGTCCGCGAGATCCACGCCCGCCTGCTTGACGACGTCGTTGTTCACGAGGATCGTGATCTGGTTCGTGAACTCGGGCAGCGCGTAGATCTTCCCCTTGTACGTCACTTCCTTGAGGGCGGCCGCGCGGTACTGCTTGAGGTCGATCTTCTCGTTCTTGATGCAGTTCGTCAGCGGTAGGAACGCGTTCTTCGCCGCGTACGTGCCGACGCTCGAGCGCGAGAGGTAGACGACGTCCGGCACCTTCCCCGAGGCCAGCTGCGCCAGGAACGCCTGGTCGTTGAAGCCGCCTCTGGGGTTGTTGACGTCGGCGCCGCCGAGCGCCTTCGTCGCGATCTCGGCCCGGCCGTTGGCGACGTCGTCGCCGGGGCCGAACCCGTAGATGTCCAGCGTCTCGGCGGTCGACCTCGCCCCCGCGAGCCCCGCCACGGCCACTGCGCACAGCGCCGCCACAGCGACGAGCAGCGCGCCCCACTTCCACCGAATCGACATGCTCTGCCCTCCGAATCTCTTCGTAAGAGGTACCGGACCCCAACGGCGAACTCTTGCCGTCTGGCAACGTAACCACCCTGCCTGGAGGAAGTCAAGCGGATCCCGGGCGGCAGGCCGGAAAGCCCCTCAGAGGGAGGCCGGGGGAGCGGTCGATCCGCGCACGATCAGCATCGGCTCCAGGCAGTCGACGACCGTCGGGCAGCTCGGGTCGTCCGCCCGCCGCAGGAGCAGGCGGGCAGCGCGACGGCCGATCTCCACGGTCGGCTGACGCACCACGGTGATACCGGGCTCCACCATCGCCATCCACGGCACGTCGTCGAAGGCGACGAGCGAGAGCTCGCCCGGAAGCTCGATCCCCCGCCGGCGCAACACGTTCCAGGCCTGCTCGGCGAGCAGGTTGTTCGCCGCGAAGAGCGCCGTCGGCGCGCCGTGGTCGAGGAGCGCGTCGATCCGCTCCTCGGCATCCGGCGCGTGGAAGCCGATGCGGACGATCAGCTGCTCGTCGACCGCGACGCCGGCTTCGGCATGAGCCGCGCGATACCCCTGCAGGCGGCCGAGATCGCTCGTCCAGTCGGTGTCCACGACCAGGAGGCCGATGCGCCGGTGGCCCTCTGCGAGCAGGTGCGCGGTCGCCTCCTCGGCGCCGCGCTCGTTGTCGGTGACGACGGCGTCGCAGGGAACGTCGGCGAGCCGACGGTCGACCTCGACGACGGCCACTCCCTGACGCGAGAGCAGTGCCGTCGCCTCGCGCCCGACCGGCGTCATGATCACTCCGGGCGCCCGCATGGCCACGAAGGTGCGCGCGGCGGCCAGCTCCTCGGCGCTCTCGCTGTTGTCGCCGAGCAGCAGCATCTGGTAGCCGGCCCCCCGGAGAACCTGCTCGACGCCCGACGCCAGCAGGGCATAGAACTGGTTGCCGAGGTCGGACACGACCACACCGACGACCCGGCTCGTGCGCTGCTTGAGGGTCCGAGCCGACGCGTTCGGAACGTAGCCGAGCCGCTCCGCGGCGGCCAGCAGGCGGTCGCGAACCGGCGGCGAGACGTAGCCGCGGCCGCTGAGCGCGCGCGAGGCGGTGGAGGCAGAGGTGCCGGCCGCGCGGGCGACGTCGGCGAGCGTCACCGGCCGCCCGCCCGGCGAGACGTGTGCCGGAGCGGCTGCTCCGTCCGTGCTCACGGCGCCCACCGTCACGCCGGGCCCCTCGCGCGGGTCGCGCGCCACGCGCCCCAGGTCCGGCGCAGCGCCTCGTAATCCCGGGGCGCCAGGCTCTCGCCCGTCGCGTCCAGGTGACTCGCGTAGTACAGCGCCGGAACGCCGAGCTCCGGCTTCAGCTCGAGGTAGCCCCGCCAGCTCTCGAGATCGGGAGCGCACCAGTCGTCGGTGTCGATCGGGAGCTCGGGGCACGCGGCGCGCGCGACCTCGGCCCGGTAGCGCATCTGCGGCAGGATTGCCGGCACGGGACCGAGGTCGTCGAGCCGGAGCAGGTCGTTCAGCCGCAGCATGTCCGACACGTCGACGAAGGCGGGGTTCGGAGTGTGCGTCACGATCAGGGCGTCCGGCTTGGCCTCCTTCGCCTCGTCGTAGACGACGGCCAGGAGCTCGTGCAGGAGGGCGATCCCCCAGCCGGGCCCGTACGTCCGGAGCGCCCTCCCGGTCGGCGAGGCGCCCGTGAAGTCGATCTTGAGCCCGTCTGCGTCCAGGCCGTCGCCTCCCAGCATGTGCCGCACGCCTCGGCGGAGCGCCCTCCGGGCGGCCGGGTTCGTCGGATCGACGGCGAGCGGCGCCCCGTCGGGGTTGCGGATGCAGAGCTCCGGCGACAGGCCCTCCGGGTCCCACGCCTTCCACCACAGGAGCACGCGCTGGCCGCGGTGGTGCCGGTCGTCGATCCAGCGGCGGAGATCCGGCCACTTCTCACGGTCGGGCAGGCACGTCCCGTACGACTCCTGCCACTTGTCGTCGATCACCACCGTTCCGGGCACCAGGCCCCGGGCCTCCAGGTGGTCGAGGAACGCGTCGTAGTCGTTCTCGGTGCTGAAGCGGGCGGCGAGGCGACCGTCGGTCGAGGCGAGGTGGCACTGGGCGCCCCAGCCGCAGAAGATCGGCTCCGTCCACCAGTCCGGCCGCTCGCGCTCGTGCCGCGCCGGGGCCGCGCCGCGCGCGACGAGGTCGGCCCGGTGGCGGCGCAGCCCGCCGTAGGGATCCGGCACGCCGGGCGTCAGGACGAGCGCGGGTAGCTCGAAGTCGCCGTCCACGGAAGTGTGCCCGTCGTACTCCAGGCGCAGGCTGAACGCGCGCTCGGCCGGCTGGTAGACGAGCTGGACGAAGCCGAGCTCCGAGACGGGTGCGGCGATGCCGAGGCCGAGCCAGCCCTCGGGCACGTCGGCCGCGGGGTCGAGCACGCCGACCGCCGTGGTCAGCGCGAGGTAGAGGGGAGCCGGCGTGAAGAACCAGTGGCCGCGCCCGGGCTTGCTGTCGCCGACGACGCCGACCGCCGCGGGCTCGCCGGCCGGTCGGAGCAGCCGTGCCGGGTCGGCGGGACTCGGCGAGAAGAGAGTGCGAAAGCTGGAGCCGCTCGGCAGGAAGCCGCTCGGCTGGCCGGGCACGAGCGAGCGGCCCCCGAGCAGGTGCACGTCGGCGAGCGCACCTCGACCGCTCACCGAGACGCGCAGCTCCACGGTCTCCTCCGTGCAGACGATTGTCGTGCTGGCCCGCTCCCAGACCGTGGAGCGGCGCTCGATCTCGAACACCCGCCCTGTGCCGTCGACCACACGCGGGGGATCGACCTGCAGGGTCTCGTCCGGTGCCGCGACCGTGTCGAGCGCCGCCGGCGGCCGCAGCGACGCCAGGTGGGCGCCCCCCGGCGAGGAGAGGGTCGCGACCAGCCCGTCCGGCGCGAGCTGCAGCCGGTAGCTCTCCGTCTCCACGACCAGCTCGTCGGTGCGCACGACCGTCATTCCACGTTGACGAGCGCCTCGGCCTGCTGTCCGAACGGCACGCCCGAGACGGTGAGATCGGCGGCGACACGGGCGCGCGAGACGGGGCCGGAGCCGTTCGGAGAGACCCGGAACCGCAGCGTCGCCTCTCCGTGCCCCGAGAGCCTGATTTCCTGCTCCGAGGGCTCGGCCGACCAGCGAGCGGGCACGACGAGCTGGACGGTGGCGGCGCCGGCGCCGTGGAAGGGGTTCCGCACCGTCACGTCCAGGTCGAGCACCTGCCCCGAGCGCACGGTCGAGCGGTAGGGCTCGATGCGGGCGCCGAAGCCCCCGGCTCCGAAGTCGACGTCCTCCACGGGGAGCAGCTGGCGGTGCAGGTCGGCGAGGCTCTTGCCGTCGGCGAGGAGCTGCTCCAGGTAGCCGTCCGTGACCTTCTGCACGGGGGCGTGCCCGCTGATCATGAGGTCCGGCCGCAGCGAGAGGTAGAGCTCGGCGCTGCGGGTGAAGTCGTCGTACCGGAAGCGGTTGCGGTACTGGTAGTTGAGGACGGTGCGGTTGTCGGGATCGTCGCCGCCCCCGGCCTGCTGGTCGCCCGTCGCGAGGACCCGCACCCCGTCCACCTCGAAGGCGATGGCCGCGGCGTAGAGCGTGTGACCGGGCAGCGCAAAGGCCTTGAGCTCGTACTCGCGCCACTGGATCGGGGCTCCGTTCGCGAGCGAGCGGTCGACCGGGATGGGGTCGTACCACAGGCACGGGAGGTCGTACCGCCACGGATCCTCGAGCACGGGCGTGACGTTCTCCGGGGACCACACCTCGCAGCCCACCACCTCGCGCAGCAGGTTGAAGCCGGCGACGTGATCGTCGTGGTAGTGGGTCGGCACCGCGACCTCGACGCGCTCGATCCCGTACTCGCGGCCGAGAGCCGCGATCGAGGCGAGCAGCGGTCGCCGGGCGGCCCGGTCGCTGCGCAGCGGCAGCCCCGTCGTCATGTCGTAGCCGTAGTCCAGGATCAGCGCCGAGCCGGCGTCCGAGAGGAGGGCCCAGCTCGCCGCGAGGCTCGTGCGGTTGCGCAGGAGGTGCGGCGTCACCGTCTCCCAGGGCCGGCGGAACCAGTCCTCCAGGTCCCAGGGCGACCGGCGACGCATGTTCACGATCTCCTGCAGGCGTCTGCGCGCCAGCGAGAGCGCCGCTTCCGGCTCGGCGACGGGGTCGCCGTGCGAGGGCAGGAGCAGGTCGGGCCCTTGGTCGGCGAGCGCGAGCGACGAGAGAATGGTGGCGGCCTCGCCCTCGACCCCGGTGTAGGTCCACTGCATGGCGGCGAGGGACCACACCTTTCCCTCTCCGTACAGCAGGTCCCCGCTGAACGCCAGCCGGCGGCCGTCGACGTTGACGAGGTAGGTGACGGAGCCCACCGTGTGGCCGGGGGTCGGCAGCGTGTAGACCTCGAAGTCGCCGTAGGGTTGCAGCCGGTACTCGGCCACGGTGCCGGTGATCGGCACGGGCTCGAGGAGCGAGAAGCGGTCCTGGCGCAGCTCGTAGTCGTTGTCGATCGGCCGGCGGAGCCAGTGCCGGTCGACGCCGGTGATGAGGTCCTGCTCGACCGGCGGCACCCAGATGCGCGCTCCCGCGGCGACTGCGCGCGCGAGCCCCTGCACCTGGTCGCGATGGTGGTGCGTGACGAGGACGTCGGTGACCCGGTCGACGCCGAGCTCCCCGAGCCGGTCGAGCACCGCGCCGCTGCCGAAGTCGATCAGCACGGCCTCGCGTCCGGAACGGAGGACGTAGACGTTGCAGGAGTCCCGGAAGCAGGAGACTCCGGGGACGATCTCGGGGGCAATGGTCATCGAGCGTGTGTCCGCAGGCACGTATGGCAACGTTCCCAGGGACGAACTCTACTCGTTGCCCCGGAAGACGGGAAGGCCTGGCCCGCCCTCTCTGTGACAACGATTGCATCCCGGCCGCGCGGGCGTTACATTCCCGCTCGTGGGCCGGATCGAGCTCGAGAACGTGACGAAGTCGTTCGGCGAGGGGGAGGTGCTCGCCGTCGACGATGTCACCCTCACGATCGAGGAAGGCGAGTTCATGGTCCTCGTCGGGCCGTCGGGCTGCGGGAAGACGACGCTCCTGCGCTCGATCGGCGGCCTCGAGAAGGTGACGGGCGGGCGCATCCGCATCGGCGACCGCGACGTCACCAAGCTCGAGCCGGGCGATCGGGACCTCGCCATGGTCTTCCAAAACTACGCGCTTTACCCGCACATGAGCGTGGGCAAGAACCTCGGCTACGGGCTCCGGGTGCGCAGGACGCCGAAGAAGGAGCGCGACGCGCGGGTCAAGGAGGTCGCGACGCTGCTCGGGCTCGAGGAGCTGCTCGACCGGCGCCCGGGCCAGCTCTCCGGCGGTCAGCAGCAACGCGTCGCGATGGGCCGCGCGATCATCCGCGAGCCGGCGGCCTTCCTGATGGACGAGCCGCTCTCGAACCTGGACGCGAAGCTGCGCGTCACCATGCGCACGTCGCTCCAGCAGCTGCATTCGCGCCTCGGCACGACGACGGTGTACGTCACGCACGACCAGGTGGAGGCGATGACGCTCGGGCAGCGGGTGGCGGTGATGCGGGACGGCCGGATGCAGCAGGTGGACGCCCCGCAGCGCCTGTACGAGGAGCCGGCGAACCTCTTCGTCGCGGCGTTCATCGGCTCGCCCGCGATGAACCTCCTCACCGGGACGCTCACCGACGACGCCGTCCGGATCGGCGAGCTCGAGATCCCGCTCGACCGCGCGCACCGCCCGCCTGCGCTTCGAGACGGGCGCGTGACGCTCGGCATCCGTCCCGAGGCCTTCGAGGACGCCGCCTTCGCCGACTCGTCGCTGCCCCAGGTGGAGGTGCGGGTAGAGGTGCTCGAGGAGCTGGGCTCGGACGCCTACGTCTTCTTCGAGCTCGACGCCGAGCCGATCGTCGTCGAGGAGGCGCGCTCGGACGAGGGCGAGGAGGAGACGACGCTCCTCGCCGAGGATCGCGACCGCGCCCTCTTCGCCGGCCGCGTGGACGCGAGGACGAAGGCCGAGGTGGGCGACGTCGTACGGCTCGCCGTCGATCCCTCCCGCTTCTACTTCTTCTCGCCCGGGACCGGCGAGAGTCTGCTCGACGGCGCCGCTCGCGCCGCGTAACGAGCCTCGCCCTGATCCGTCACACGGAGTACACGCGCGCGCGACTGGCGCAGACCTCGGAGCGGCTACGCGAGCTGATCTACCCGGAGGTGCGCGGGCTGGACGAGCTGCTCGTCAGCGGCCCCGTCGGCCGCATCGGCCGGGAAGCGGCGCAGAGGCTCGAGTACCGCCCGGCGGCACTCGGCGAGCGCTTCGGCCCGCTCTGGGCGACGTACTGGTTCCGGCTCGGGGCGACGGTGCCGGAGGAGTGGGCCGGGCGCCGCGTCGACCTGCTCTGGGACTCGGGCAGCGAGGCCACCCTCTGGCTCGGCGGCGCCCCCGTGCAGGGACTCGACCCGCATCATCCCGACGCGGTGGTCACGCCGAGCGCCGAGCCGGGAGACCGCCTCGCGCTCGAGGTCGAGCTGGCGTGCAACGGCCTGTTCGGGAGGCCCGAGGTCGCGGTCGAGCTCCGCCGCTGCGAGCTCGCCGTGCTCGACCCCGACGCGTGGCGGCTGTTCTTCGACTTCGAGACGCTGCGCGCGCTCGAGGCGGGCGAGGGTCTCGACGCCAGCTTCGCGGGCGAGCTGCGCGCGCAGCTCGAGCGCTTCTGCGACCTCTGGCCGGGCGAGGGCGCGGGCGAGCTTCTCGAGGCGCTCTACCGGCACAGGAACGGAACCCACGCGCACAGGGTGGCCGCGATCGGCCACGCGCACATCGACACGGCCTGGCTCTGGCCGCTCGCCGAGAGCTACCGCAAGGTCGTCAGGACCCTGACGACGCAGCTGCGCTACCTGGACGAGTACCCGGACTACCGCTTCGCCTGCTCCCAGGCCGCACAGCTCTCGTGGGTGCAGGAGCGGGATCCCGACCTCTGGGCCCGTGTCCGCGAGCAGGTCGCCGCAGGCCGGCTCGTTCCGGTCGGCGGAAGCTGGGTGGAGCCGGACTGCAACCTTCCCTCGGGCGAGGCGCTGCTGCGCCAGTTCCTGCACGGGCAGCGCTTCTTCGAGCGGGAGCTCGGCGTCCGCTGCCGCGAGTTCTGGAGTCCGGACGCCTTCGGCTACGCCGGCCAGCTCCCGCAGGTCCTGCGCGAGGCGGGGATCACGCGCTTCCTCACCCAGAAGCTCTCCTGGAACCGCTTCAACCGGCCCGAGCACCATACGTTCGTCTGGCAGGGAAGCGACGGCAGCGAGGTGCTCGGGCACTTCCCGCCGGCGGACACCTACTCGAGCGAGGCGACCGTCCCGGAGCTCCTCCGCACGGCGCGCGCCTACGCGGCACACGAGTACTCCGGCACGAGCCTGCTCGTCTTCGGGCACGGGGACGGGGGCGGGGGGCCGACGAGGGCGATGCTCGAGACGATCGGCCGCGCGGGCGACCTGCAGGGGCTACCCCGCACCTCGATGCGCACGAGCGACGAGTTCTTCCAGGCGCTCGAGGCCGAGACCGGCGAGCGACCGGTCGTGGTCGGCGAGCTCTACTTCGAGTACCACCGCGGCACGTACACGTCGCAGGCGCGGACGAAGCGCCTCAACCGGCGCTGCGAGCAGGCTCTGCACGACGCGGAGTTCCTCCTCTGCCTGGGTAGGGGCGCCTACCCCCGAGCGGAGCTCGACCGGCTCTGGAAGCTCCTGCTCCTGAACCAGTTCCACGACATCCTCCCCGGCTCCTCGATCCGTCTCGTCCACGAGGAGGCCGAGCGCGACCTGGCGGAGGTCGAGGCCGGCGCCGACGCGCTCTGGCCGAGCGGGGAGACGCCCGTGAGCACGATCGGCTTCGAGCGGCGCGAGGTCGTACGAGCGCCCGGCGGCGAGCTACGCGTGGTCGAGGCGCCGAGCTACGGGCCGGGCACCTTCGTCGAGCCCGACGACGAGGTGCGGCTCGAGGGGCTCGTGCTCGAGAACGCGCACCTCCGCGCCCGCCTCTCGCCGGATGGGACGATCGCGAGCCTCGTCGAGAAGACGACGGGGCGCGAGACCCTCGCCGCGCCGGGAAACCGGCTCGAGCTCTACGACGACCGTCCGGTGAGCTTCGACGCCTGGGACGTCGACCCGGCTCATCTGCGCACGCGGCGCGACTGCCCGCCGGCCGACTCGTACGGCGTCGTGAGCGACTCGCCCCTGCGGGCGGAGGTCGCGTTCGAGCGCTCGCTGGGCGAGGCGAGCCGCCTGCGCCAGGTGATCCGCCTCGACGCGGGCTCGCGACGGCTCGAGCTGCACACGTCGGTCGACTGGCACGAGAGCCACGTGCTGCTCAAGGTCTGCTTTCCGCTCCTCGCCCGGGCCCCGACCGCGACGTACGAGACGCCCTTCGGCTACACGGAGCGCCCGACCCACTACTCCACGAGCTGGGACCGCGCCCGGTACGAGGTGCCCGGTCATCGCTTCGCCGACCTCTCCGAGCACGGCTTCGGCGCCGCCCTGCTGACCGACTCGAAGTACGGGTACAGCTGCTTCGGCAACGAGCTGCGGATCAGCCTCCTGCGCGCCCCGAAGAGCCCGGACCCGGAAGCCGACCTGGGCCGACACGAGCTCTCCTACGCGATCGTCCCCCACGCCGGGGGCTGGCGCGAGGCCGGCGTCCTCGCCGAGGCGATCCGCTTCAACGCCCCGCTGCGCTGGACGGAGGGCGCCGGTGGGAGCGGATCCTTCGCGTCCGTCGACGGCCCCGGCCTCGTCCTCGACACGGTCAAGCGGGCCGAGGACTCGGACGCGCTCGTCCTGCGGCTCTACGAGGCGCACGGCGGCCGCGGAATCGCGCGCCTGCGGCTCGGCATCCCGTTCGCGTCGGCACGGCTCGCGAGCGGGCTCGAGGAGGATCGGGCGCCGCTCGAGGTCGATGGGGACGCGATCGTGCTGTCGTACCGGCCGCACGCCGTCCTCACCGTGAAGGTGACGTGAGCCCGTCCGTCGCCTGCGTCGGCCTCGCCACGCTCGACACGATCCTCGCTGTGCCGCACCATCCCGGCCCGGACGACCGCGTGGTCGCTTCGGAGCTCGTGGTCTCGGGCGGAGGCCCGGCGGCGACCGCAGCGGTCACCCTGGCGCGCCTCGACGTGCCCGTCGCCTTCGTGGGCGCGGTGGGAGACGATGAGATCGGCGTGACGATCCGGGAGGGGCTCGAGCGGGAAGGGGTCGACGTCTCGGAGCTCGCCGTCGTGCCGGGGGCGCGCTCGCCGCAGAGCGCGATCCTCGTCGGCTGGGAGGGTCGCTCGATCGCCACCTTCCCCGGAACCCTGCCGCCGCTCGAGCTGGGCGAGCGCGCGCTCGGGCTCTGCCTGCGCGCGGCCTGGGTGCACGCCGACCACGTGGGCTACGGCGCCGTCCCGCGCGGCCGCGTTCGGCTCTCGATCGACGGCGGCAACCCGATCGAAGGTCTCGACCTCCGCGGTGTCGCCCTCTACGCACCGACGGAGCCGGCGCTCCGGGCGACCTTCGGCGGCGCCGAGGAGGCTCTCGCCGCGGGGGCGGAGCTCGTCGTCGTCACGCGGGGCGAGCGCGGCAGCGTCGCCTGCACGAGCGAGGGAGAGGTGCTGGAGGCGGCCCCGTATCCGGTGGAGCCGGTCAGCACGCTCGGCGCCGGAGACGTCTTCCACGGCGCGCTGCTCGCCGAGCTCGTCCGCGAGGTGCCGCTCCACGAGGCGCTCGAGTTCGCGAACATCTGCGCCGCGCTCTCGTGCCGCTCGCTCGACGGGCGCTCCGCGGTCCCGACCCTCGAGGAGGTTCCCGTATGACCCATCGCATCGCAGTGATCCCGGGCGACGGCGCCGGCCCGGAGGTCGTGGCCGAGGCGCGGAAGGCCGTCGACGCGCTCGGGCTCGAGCTCGAGTGGCACGATCTCCC
>JBBSIG010000062.1:0-12556 GCA_038232215.1 Gaiellales bacterium
CGACAGGCGCTCCTCGGCCGAGTCGGAGAAGAGATCGCCCATGGACGGAAAGTATGCTCCGATCGTGGCCGTCGAGGACTACTCGCAACCCGTTCTCCCGGGCGAGGGGGCGAGCGACTACGAGCGCTACCTCCGCACCGACGACCTGCTCGCGCTGCAGAAGCCGCCCGAGGAGCAGGCTCACCGCGACGAGCTGCTCTTCCAGACCGTGCACCAGTCCTCCGAGCTCTGGCTGAAGCTCGCGACCACCGAGGTCGAGACCGCGACCGGTCACGTCGAGCGGGAAGAGGTCCCGGCCGCGCTCAGGCTGCTCCGCCGAGCCTCGCTCTGCCTCCAGTTCATCACCGCGCAACTCGACATGCTCGAGCAGATGTCTCCCTGGGAGTACCAGACGATCCGCGAGGTGCTCGGGCACGGCAGCGGCTTCGACTCGCCGGGCTTCCGCGAGATCCGGCGCGTCTCGCCGCCGCTTGGCGAGGCGTTCGAGGCGGCGCTCGAGCAGGCGGGCCTCGACGTCGTGAGCGTGTACACGCAGGGCCGTGAGCACGAGAACCTGTACGGCCTGGCGGAGGGGCTGATCGAGTGGGACGAGCGCGTGGCCGTCTGGCGGATGAGGCACTACAAGGTGGTCGCGCGCGTGATCGGCGACGCCGTCGTCGGGACGCAGGGCACGCCCGTCGAGGTGCTGGGCCGCCTCGTGCACAAGCAGATGTACCCGGAGCTCTGGGAGGCTCGAAACCGCCTGACCGCGCTCGCGCAGGAACGCGCCTGAGCCAGATCTGGTCGCTGGGCACGTACGAGCGGATCGCGGAGCGGTTCGCTCCGGTGCACGACGAGCTCGTCGAGCGCCTCGCGCCCGGATCGGGAGTGCGCTGGCTCGACGTGGGCACGGGCAGCGGGCAGGTGGCTCTGCGTGCAGCTCGGGCGGGAGCGGAGGTGACCGCGCTCGACATCTCGTCGCGGCGGCTGGACGAGGCGCGAGAGAACGCGGTCGCCGAGGGTCTCACGATCGCGCTCGATCTCGGCGACGCGCAGGCGCTGCCCTACGGCGACGCGGAGTTCGACGTCGTCGCCTCGTGCTTCGGCGCCATCTTCGCGCCCGATCGGGAGGCCGTCTCCCGCGAGCTCGCGCGCGTCTGCCGGCCCGGCGGGCGCCTCGGTCTCACCGCCTGGCGCCCGAAGCCCGCGCTCGAGGCGATCTACCGGCGCTTCCAGGACGGGCCGCCGCCCGTCGACCACGCCGACTGGGGCCGCGAGGAGAACGTGGAGGCGTGGCTCGGCCCGAGCTTCGAGCTGGAGCTCGCCGAGCGGACGTGGGTGCTCGAGGGCGCCTCGCCCGAGGCCGTCTTCGCGTTCATGGCCGACTCGGCTCCGCCGACGGCAGCGCTCCTCGAGCGGCTGGACGACGACCGCCGGGAGGCGTTTCGCGCTGCCTTCGTCGAGTACTGGAGCAGGTACGACGACGGGGAGGGCGTGCGGGAGCCGCGGCCCTATCTGCTCGTCCTCGGCCGCAGGCGCGCGTGACGGCCGACGGGATCCGCGAGGAGGCGACCGATCTCCTGCAGCGGCTGATCCGGATCGACACGGTCAACCCGCCCGGCAACGAGACCGCCGCCGCCGAGCTCCTCCGCGAGTACCTCGAGGCGAGCGGTGTGCCCTGCGAGCTGTACGCGCGGGCCCCCGAGCGGGCGAGCCTCCTGGCGCGCATCCCGGGCACGGGCGACGGGCCGAGCCTCATGCTCCTGTCGCACACGGACACGGTGCTCGCCGATCCGGACGAGTGGCGGCTCGATCCCTGGTCGGGCGAGCTCAGGGATGGCGAGATCTGGGGGCGGGGAGCGCTCGACATGAAGGGGCAGGTCGCGGCGAGCGCCGTTGCGATCGCCACGCTCGCCCGCGAGGGCTTTCGGCCGGCCGGGGATCTCGTCTTCGCGGCCACGGCGGACGAGGAGGTGGGAGCCGGCTTCGGGCTCGGGTGGCTTTGCGAGGAGCATCCGGAGGCGGTGCGGGTCGACTACGCCCTCAACGAGGGCGGTGGCGAGCGGCTCGAGCTCGCCGGCCGGGCCTTCTACGTCTGCTCGACCGCCGAGAAGATGAGCTCGCCGTTTCTGCTCCGGGTCCGCGGCCGGAGCGGGCACGCCTCGATGCCCGGGATCGCAGACAACGCGCTCGTGAAGGCGGCGGCGCTCGTCCGGCGGCTCGGGGAGTTTCGCCCCGACCCACGGCTCGGCCCCGAGGTCGAGGCGCTCGTGGCGGCGATCACGGGCGGGGAGGTGCCGCCCGTCGGGGAGATCGTCTCGCGCGTGGCGGCCATCCACCCAATGGCTGCCACGGCCATCGAGCCCCTGCTCTCGCTGACGGTGGCGCCGACGATGATCTCGGCCTCGAGCAAGCGAAACGTGATTCCCGCGCTCTGCGACGTCATTGTCGACTGCCGGCTCCTACCCGGCCAGACCCAGGGCGAGGCGGAGACACTGATCCGGAGCGCCCTCGGCGAGGGGGACTACGAGCTGGCCTGGCTCGAGGGCAAGGGCGGGACGCGCTCACCGATGGACACGCCGCTCTGGGGAGCGGTGGAGTCCTTCGTGGAGGAGGTCGAGCCGGGCGCCGTCGCCGCGCCGATCTGCGTCGCCGGGTTCACCGACAGCCACTGGCTGCGCGAGGCGTTCGGCACGGTCGCCTACGGGTTCTTCCCGGCCCGCGCCATGGGCCCCGAGCTGGCGGCGACTCTCATCCACTCCGCGGACGAGCGCATCCCGGTCGACGACCTCGAGCTCGGCGTCCGCTTCCTGCGGCACGCGGCGGAGGCCGTCGGCCGCCGCTAGACGCCTCCGAGGGGACACAGCGCTTCGCCGTCCCCCGTCCCTGCCTCGCTACGCTTCTCCCGTGGCCCCGGACAAGCTCCGCCTCGGCGGGATGGCACTTCCGAACGGCGTGCTCGTGCACGGCCCGACCGCGTGGGCGTGCGCCGTCCGGCTCCCGAGCGGCCGGGTCAAGGTCGCCGCCCGGGAAAAGAGCTTCCGCGCCGCGTCCGTCCGCAGCCCGCTCCTCCGGGGGCCGGCCCGCCTCCTCGAGGCGCTGGCGCTCCTGCCGCAGGTGCGCCGGGCGCTGCCCGAGTCGCGGCTTCCGTTCGAGCGCCCGGCCATCCTCGCCTCGATGGTGGCGAGCGCGGTCGTCGTCCGACTGGTGCGCTCGTCGCCGAATCTCGGCCCTGCCGCGCAGGAGCTCGTGAGCGGCCTGCTCTCGGCCGCGCCCGCGGCGCTCGCGCTCCGAGGCGGCGAGCTCGCCGCCTACCACGGTGCCGAGCACGTCTCGATCGGGACGTACGAGCACGGCGAGCCGCGGACGAAGGAGCACGAGCGCTGCGGGACCCACCTGCTCGGCCCGCTCCTGGCGGCGTCGGCGCTCGGCAACACGCTCGCCGCGCGGGCGCCCGAGCACCTGCGCACGCCGGCCCGCGCCGCCGCCCAGCTCGGCGCGCTCGCCGCGTCGACCGAGATCTTCGGCTGGATGGCGAGGAACCCGGAGCAGCCGCTGGCGCGGGCGCTCGCGAGGCCCGGCCACGAGCTGCAGCAACGCCTCGCGACGACCGAGCCCTCGCGCGAGCAGCTCGAGGTGGCGGAAGCGGCTCTCGCCGCCTGGCTGGAGCTCGAGCATGAGCACGCGCGCCGGCACTAGCAGCTCCTCCCGGAGCCGCGAGCGCCTGCCCCCGGAGATCTTCGAGCTGCCCGTGGAGCGCATGCGCGAGGGCTACTACAGCGACGCGTACTTCAACCACACCCGCGAGACGCTGCTTGGCGACGGCCGTCATCCGCGCGTGGTGATGCAGGTCTTCCAGCGCCAGGAGGCGTTGCTGGGTGGCGTCGACGAGGCGATCGCGGTCCTCAAGCTCTGCTCCGACGACTGGGACGCGCTGACCGTGCACGCGCTGCACGACGGCGACTGGATCTCGCCATGGGAGACGGTCTTGACCGTGGAGGGCGACTACACCCTCTTCGCGCACCTGGAGACGGTCTACCTCGGGGTGCTGACGCGGCGCACTCTCATCTCGACGAACGTGGCCCGCGTCGTCCAGGCCGCGAACGGCAAGCCGATCATCTTCATGCCCGCCCGCCACGACCACCATCGCGTGCAAACGGGCGACGGCTACGCCGCCCACGTCGCGGGCGCGATGACCGGCGCGCCGATCGGCGTCACCTCCGACGCCCAGGCCTCCTGGTGGGGCGGTCGCGGGATCGGCACCGTGCCGCACGCGCTGATCGCGGCGTACGGCGGCAACACCGTGCTCGCAGCGACGAAGTTCGCGGAGTGGGCGGCCCCCGACATGAACATCGTCGTGCTCGTCGACTTCGAGAACGACTCGGTCGGCACGGCGCTCGCCGTCGCCCGTGCGCTCGGCGACCGGCTCTGGGGCGTTCGCCTCGACACGTCGGGACAGCTCGTCGACCGCTCGCTCTGGAGCGAGATGGGCGACTTCGATCCGCGCGGCGTCAACGCCCGGCTCGTGTGGAAGGTGCGCGAGGCGCTCGACGCGGACGGGTTCGAGCGCGTCAGGATCGTGGCGAGCGGCGGCTTCACGGTCGAGCGGATCCACGCCTTCGAGGAGCTCGGCGTTCCCGTCGACTCCTACGGCATCGGCTCCTCGCTGATCCGGGGCCAGAACGACTTCACGGGGGACGTCGTCATGACCGACGGCCGACCCTCGGCGAAGGTCGGCCGTCGCTACCGACCGAACGAGCGCCTGCAGCTCGTCGTCTAGACGCTTGCCTCCCGTGTCCGACTTCCCTCCGCTCCAGGTCGCTCCCCTCGAGAAGCAGCGACCCGTGCTCTGGGACGTGGACACGCAGGTCGACTTCATGCTGCCGTCCGGCAAGCTCTACGTGCCCGCTGCCGAGCAGACGGCGCCCGCGCTGGCGAGGCTGGTCGGGGCAGCGCGCGAGGCGGGGCTCGTCCACGTGGCCTCGGCCGACGACCACGAGCTGACCGACCCCGAGATCTCCGAGCGGCCCGACTTCAGGGACACCTACCCGCCGCACTGCCTGCGCGGCACGCGCGGGGCGCAGAAGGTGCCGGAGAGCGAGCAGGAGGACCCGCTGCCACTCTCGCTGCTCCCGCTCCCGCTCGGCACGCTCGCCGAGCTCGTGGAAGGCCGTCGCGAGATTCTGCTGCTGAAGAAGAGCTTCGACGTCTTCACGAACCCGAACGCCGAGGCGCTCCTCGCCGCTCTCGATCCCAGCGAGGTGATCGTGTTCGGGGTCGCCACGGACGTCTGCGACGATGCCGCGATCCGCGGTCTGCTGCAGCGGGGCCGAGCGGTGACCTTCGTCGAGGATGCCGCCCGGGGGCTCGACGCCGAGCGGACCGCCGCCTGCCTGCGAGAGTGGCGGGAGACGGGCGTGAGCTTCACGACCACCGACGAGGTCGTGGCCAGGCTCGCGCGACTCTAAGGTTCGGCCGCCATGGTGCCGATGAGCCCTGAGTGCTCACGCTGACCGCCAGCTGGCTCGACCGCATCTCGGAGCTCGCCACGCAGTGGCTGCCGATCTTCTTCTTTCTCCTGACCTGCTTCATCGTCTACCTCCTCTGGCGCATGCTGGCGCTCATGCCTCGGGTGAAGCCGACCCACCTGGAGCCGAACTCGGACTCGTCCGTGACCTTCGCCGAGGTCGCAGGCGTCGAGGAGGCGAAGGCCGAGCTGATGGAGGTGGTCGACTTCCTCAGCCATCCCAAGCGGTTCGAGCGCCTGGGCGCGCGCGTCCCGAAGGGGCTGCTCCTCTACGGGCCGCCCGGGACGGGCAAGACGCTGCTCGCGAAGGCGGTCGCCCACGAGTCGGGCGCGAGCTTCTACTCGCAGAGCGCGTCGGCGTTCGTGGAGATGTTCGCCGGCCTCGGCGCCTCGCGGATCCGCAAGCTGTTCGACGAGGCGCGCCGGAACGCCCCCGCGATCGTCTTCATCGACGAGCTCGACGCGGTCGGCGCGGCGCGAAGCGGGCACGGCTTCAACCGCGAGCAGGACCAGACGCTGAACCAGCTCCTCGTCGAGCTCGACGGCTTCGCTCCGAGCGACCAGGTCGTCGTGATGGGCGCCTCGAACCGGCTCCAGGACCTCGACCCGGCGCTCCTGCGCCCGGGGCGGTTCGACCGCCAGCTGCTCGTGTCCCCGCCCGATCTCGCGGGTCGCGAGGCGATCCTGCGCGTGCACACGCGCGGCAAGCCGCTCGCCGCCGACGTCGATCTCTCCATCGTCGCGCGCCAGACGGCCGGGCTGACCGGCGCGGACCTCGCCAACATCGCGAACGAGGCGGCCATCTTCGCGGGCCGAGAGGAGCTCCAGTACATTCGCCACCTGGACTTCGAGGCGGCGATGGAGCGCGTCGTCGCCGGTCTGCAGCAGCGGCGCGTCGTCACGGACAAGGAGAAGCGGATCCTCGCCTACCACGAAGGCGGGCACGCCCTCATGAGCCACCTGATCGGCGACTCGCTGCCCGTGCAGAAGGTGACGATCGTCTCCCGCGGGGAGGCGCTCGGGTACACGCTGAACCTGCCGGCCGAGGATCGCTACCTGCACACGAAGGAGGAGCTGGTCGACCTGATGAAGGTCTACCTTGCAGGGCGGGCCGCCGAGCAGGTCGTCTTCGGCCGGGTGACGAACGGGGCGGCGGGCGACCTCGAGCGCGTGACCGAGCTCGCGCGGTCGATGGTGTTCGAGTACGGCATGTCCGACACCGTGGCCTCGCGCACGATGCGCGCGGACAACTACGCCCTCTCGGAGGAGACGAAGCGGGTGCGCGACAACGAGCAGGCACGTCTCACCGACGAGGCGTTCCAGGACGCGGTGCGGCTGCTCGGCCTGCACCGTCACGCGCTCGACCGCCTCGCGGAGGCGCTGCTCGAGAAGGAGACGCTCGGCCGAGAGGAGGTCCAGGCGCTTCTCGTCGACGTGGAGCCGGTGTCGCACGCGAGCGAGACGGTCGGCACGGTGCGCGCGGTCCCGGCCGGCCTGCCGTAAGCGCCCGACGCCGTCGTGACTTGACGCGACGCCACATATGATGTCATAGTGACGCCATGCAGGTGTCACGGCTCGTCCAGGCACTTCAGGAGGACCTCCTCAGGTTGGCCGCCGTCGGCAACGAGCAGGCGGTCGCGGCCGCCGAGCGCCTGAGCGTCGCGCTCGACTCGACTCTCCGGCTCCGCGTGCTCGACGTGCTGAGCGAGGCCGCGCTCGAGCTGTCGTCCCAGCTTGCCGGCCACGTCGAGGTGAGGCTGGTGGCGGGCGATCCAGAGCTCGTGTTCGTGCCCGACGAGCCGGCCGCGGCGTCGTCCCCGGGGGACGATGCCCTGACCGCACGCATCACGTTGCGCCTGCCCGAGGGACTCAAGGCCACGGTCGAGCTGATGGCCGCCCGGGACGGACTGTCCGCCAATACCTGGCTCGTCCAGGCGATCGCCCGAGCCGTCGAGGGCCGACCCCGCGGCCGGCGTCAGAACCGGCTCACGGGCTTCGCCGAGAGCTGAAAGGAGACCTAATGGGGATCCACCGCATTCTCTTCGGTCACCCGGGGCGGTCCGGGGTCGATCCCGACGCTTCGCCCCCGCGCCACCCGGCCGGCCGGCCGCGGTCCGTCGAAGACGTTCCGCTCAGGGGCCAGAACCTCCCGCGCCGCCCCGGCGCCGGCGGGCCGACCGACGCCTGGATCGACGAGGCGATCACCTACTTCCTGATCTGAGGAGCACGCCATGCAGACGTTCAAGACGCCAGGGCCGGTGGCACTCGATCTGCGGGTGGCAGCCGGCGCGATCGAGATCGAGGCGGCCGACGTCGTCGAGACGACCGTCCGGCTGGAGCCGCTGGGCGGCGAGGCGAGCGCCGAGGCCGTCGCGGCGGCCGAGATCGACCACAGTGGCGGGCGGCTGCTCGTCGACGTGCCCGATCGGCGCGGATTCGGCTCCTTCATCGGCCGGGGCCCGCAGGTGCGGCTCAGGGTGCGCGTGCCGGAGGGCTCGAGCGTCGAGGTGCGGACGCGCTCGGCCGACGTCGAGGCGAGAGGTAGCTTCGGCGCGCTGGACGCGAAGACGGCCTCCGGCGATCTCGCCGCTGGCGCCGTCTCGAGCGCGACCGTCTCGAGCGTGAGCGGCGACGTACGCTTGGACTCGGTCGCCGGTGAGACGGAGGTGCACACCGCCTCCGGAGACCTCCACGTCGGCCGCTCCGGTGGCCCCCTGCGCGCGAACCTCGTCTCCGGCGACCTCGCGGTCGTCGAGGCGGGGTCGTCGGTGAGCGTGCGGACGGTGTCGGGCGACCAGCGCATCGACGTCGTCCGGGAGGGGGAGGTGAGCCTCAACTCGGTCTCCGGCGACATCCGCGTCGGCATCCGTCGGGGCTCCCGGCTCTGGGTCGACGCCAACTCCGTCAGCGGGACGATGCGGTCGGAGCTCGAGCTGTCGGACAGCCCTCCGCCCGGCGACGGCCCCCTGGTCGAGCTGCGCGCGAAGACGGTCAGCGGCGACGTTCACGTGACTCGCGCTGCCGTGGCTACGGGCTCGGCCTCCGTGCCGGCTCGTTAGCATCGAGGGGTGGAGACGCGCGGAATTCACCATCTCGGCCTGGCGGTCGAGGATCTCGACGAGGCGGTCGCGACCTACGAGACGCGCTTCGGCGCGGCGGTCGAGCACAGGGAGGCGGTTCCGGACCAGGGCGTGGAGGCCGCGGCTCTGCTGCTCGGGCCGAGCCGCGTCGAGCTCCTCGCCTCGCTCGGCCCCGACACGCCGGTGGGCCGGTTCCTCGCGAGCCGGGGGCCGGGGATGCACCACGTCGCGTACGAGGTCGACGATCTCGTGACGGCACTCCGGGAGCTCGCCGACCGCGGCGCGGCGCTGATCGACTCCGAGCCACGCGAGGGTCTGTTCGGGCTCCAGGTCGCCTTCGTCCATCCCGACTCGGCGCACGGGGTACTGTCGGAGGTGGTTGCCCGTGGCTAGCGAGCGCGTGAGGATCGAGATCGCCTTCGACGGCGGTCAGATCGTGGGGGCCTTCGTGGCAGTCGCGACCGCGGACGAGCTCGACCGGGCGCTCGCGGCGGGAGGCGACGGAGCGTTCGCCGTCGAGGCGGAGGACGGCCGCTACACGGTCGCCCTGCGCCGCGTCGTCTACGTGAGGCGCTTCGCGCGCGAGAGCCGCGTCGGCTTCGGAAGCACCTGAACGCGCCGAGCCTGGTCTGCCCGCAGCGGGCGGGCCTCGGTCGCTGAGCGAGGAGAGCGGAGGGAGTGGCGCTCGAGATCGGCATCGTCGGGCTTCCGAACGCGGGGAAGACCACGCTCTTCAACGCCCTGACCCGCGCGGGCGCCGAGATCACGGCCTATGCGAGCGTCTCTGGCAAGTCGAACGTCGGCATGGCGCCGATCGCCGACGAGCGGCTCGAGCGCGTCGCGGCCGTCGTGCGCGCGCGGAAGGTGACGCCGGCGGCGGTGCGCGTGGTCGACGTCCCGGGCACGGGAGCGGCGCTCCTCGGCGGGTTGCGTCAGGTGGACGCGTTGCTCGCCGTGCTCGACGGCTACTCCCCCGCCGCACGGCCGGCGGACGACCTCGAGACCCTGAGGCTGGAGCTGCTCGTCGCCGACCGGGACCACGTCGAGCGACGGCTCGAGCGTGTCGCCAAGCAGGCGAAGTCAGGGGAGGCTGCCCTGACGAGGGAGGTCGCCGAGCTCGAGCGCATCCTCGAGCACCTCGACGCAGGGGGCACGCTCGACGCCTATCCCGGCGACCTGCCTCCGGAGCTCGAGCCGCTGACCACGAAGCCGCTGTTGAGCGTCGAGAACGGCCCCGGCGGGATCGACGGCAAGCTCGAGGCCGAGCTCGCCGAGCTCGATGAGGAGGAGGCCGACGCGTTTCGCGAGGGCCCGTCGGCGCTCGGCGAGATAGTGGAGCGGCTCCGGGAGGCCCTCGACCTGATCAGCTTCTTCACCGCGGGCGAGAAGGAGACTCGCGCGTGGACGCTCCGGCGCGGGCAGTCGGCGCTCGAGGCGGGCGGGACGATCCATTCCGACATCGCGCGTGGGTTCATCCGCTGCGAGGTCATCCGCTGGAACGACCTCGTCGAGTGCGGATCGCACGCCGAGGCCGCCAGACGAGGTCTGCAGCGGCTCGAGGGCAAGGCGTACCAGGTCGAGGACGGCGACGTACTGAACATCCGCTTCAACGTGTGAGAGGTGTGGGGCGGCGGCTGCGCAGGGCGCCCGCCGCCCCCGGGCTCCCTCAGCAGCAGTCGCAGCCGCAGCCGCACTGGTCGCAGCAACTCCGCATCGCGCTCACCTCCTGCATCGATCGGTATCGATGTACGAGTGTCCGACGGTATGCGATACATTGGCCGATGTCAATGAACAGCACCCTCACCGTCCTGCCGGCGCTCTGCTGCGGGCCCGAGACGCCGCCTCTCTCGGAGCCAGCTCGGCACGAGCTGGCGGCGCGCTTCAAGGCGCTCGCCGATCCCACGCGCGTCGCGATCGTGAACCGGCTCGCGGCCGTGGACGAGGCCTGCGTCTGCGACCTGACCGCCGCTTTCGAGCTCGCGCAGCCGACGATCTCCCACCACCTCCGGATCCTCAGGGAGGTGGGACTCGTGACCGCCAACCGAAGGGGCACCTGGGCGTACTACCGGCTCGTGCCCGAGGCCGTCGGTGCCCTGCGCGGAGCGCTCGGCGGAGCGCCCGCCTGAGCTGCCGTCCGTCGCGTCAGTCGTCGGTGACGGGCCGCGTGGCGGCCACCGCGTCGAGCTGGTTCGCGTGGTAGAGCACCGCCGCCTCGGCCGTCCGCGCCGCGCGCGGGTCGTGATGAGCTGCGACGGCGTGCAGCAGCTCGGCTCGTAGCGGTCCCTCGAGCGGCGCCGCTCGAGCCTCGATCAGGCGCAGACCCAGGTGGACGTGCCCCAGCAGGCGCCCTTCCTCCGTGGGCCGGAACGTGGGGCCGCGACCGAGCTCGAGCGTTCTCCCGACGTCGTGGAGGAGCGCCGCCGCGACGAGGAGGTCCGCCCGTAGTCGCCCGTGGAGCTGCGCCGTCTCGCGGCAGATCGTCGCGACACCCACGCTGTGCTCGAGCAACCCGCCCGCGTATCCGTGATGGCCGCCCGGGGCTGCGGGGAGCCGGCGCAGCTGCTCACGGATCTCGCCGTCGTCGAGAAAGCGTCGCACCGTGGCCCGTAGACCGGCGTGCGCGAGCTCGCCGCCGAGGAACTCGAGGAAGCCGTCGAGGGCGTCGACGTCGCGACGGAGGGCCGGGGTGAGCAGTGCCGGATCGGCCTCGGGCGCCGGCTCGAGCGAGCGCACGTCGAGCTGCAGCCGGTCGCGAAAACGCTCGACGCGACCGAGCACGCGCACGGCGTCGCCCTCGGCGAACCGCGAGTCCAGCAGCTCGACGTCGCGCCACACGCGCGCGTCGATTCGACCGCTGCGGTCGACGAGCTCGAGCGAGAGGTACGCGGCGCCGCCCTTCGTCCTCAGGCGCTCCTTGCGCGCGACCGCGTAGACGCCCTCCACGACCCGATCCTCGGTGAGCTGAACGACCGCGGTCACGCCGAGAGTCTAGGTCCAGAGACGGATGGTACGCTCGCCGCCGTGGCCGTCGTGAAGCCGTTTCGGGCCCTCCGCTACGACGAGCGAACGGCCGGCCCGCTGGACTCGCTCGTCGCTCCCCCCTACGACGTGATCTCGCCCGAGGAGCGCCTCGAGCTCCGTGCGCGCAGCCCCTACAACGTCGTGCACCTCACGCTTCCCGACTCGGAGGAGCAGGCGGCGCGCGACTTCGCCGCGTGGCGGCGTGACGGAGTGCTCGTGCCCGACGACGCGGAGGGGTTCTGGGCGCTCTCGCAGAACTACACGGGGCCGGACGGCGTCGCCCGGAGGCGAGCCGGGCTCGTCGCCTCCCTGCGGGTCGAGCCCTACGAGCGCCGCGTCGTATTGCCGCACGAGCGCACGCACCGGGGCCCGAAGGAGGGGCGGCTGCGCCTTCTGCGGGCCGTCCGGGCCCAGCTCGAGCCGATCTTCCTGCTGTACGACGGGCCTCCGGTCGCGCTGCCGGCCCGTCCTGCCGACCTGGCGGCCGGCGGCGCTCGACTGTGGCGGACGGACGAGGCGCCCGACTTCTCCGAGGTCGAGCTCCTGATCGCCGACGGGCACCATCGCTACGAGACTGCCCTCGCCTTCCACGAGCAGGAGCGGACGGAGGCGAGCGCGTTCATGCCCGTCGTGCTCGTCAGCACTGCCGACTCCGGCCTGACCATCTTTCCGACCCACCGGATCGCCGCGAGGACGCGACTGCCGCCCGGCTCCGCCCCGGCGGAGGCCCCGCTCGAGGCGCTGGGTGCGCTCGAGAGGGCGCCGCGCGACGGAGCCGCCGCGGTGGTGTACCGCAGCGGCGGGGCGCTCACGCTTGAGGGCGAGGCTGGCGAGCTCGACACCGAGCTCGTCGAGCGGTACGTGGAAGGGGAGGTGGCCTACACGCCACGCGCCGAGGAGGCGATCGCCGCGGTCGACTCCGGCTCGGCGGAGGCGGCCTTCCTCCTGC
>JBBSIG010000063.1:0-12326 GCA_038232215.1 Gaiellales bacterium
CGCACGTGCTCGAGCAGAGCCGGATCTCGGGCACGGAGAAGCTCGTCCTGCTCGGCACGGTCTGCTCCTACCCGAAGTTCGCGCCGACGCCGTTCCGCGAGGACGACCTCTGGAACGGGTACCCCGAGGAGACGAACGCCCCCTACGGGATCGCCAAGAAGGCGCAGCTGGTGGGGGCGCAGACCTACCGCGAGCAGTACGGGCTGAACGCGATCTACCTCGTGCCGGTCAACCTGTACGGGCCGCGCGACAACTTCGACCTCGAGACGTCGCACGTGATCCCGGCCCTGATCCGGAAGATGGTCGAGGCGCAGAAGCGCGGCGAGGGCGAGGTCGTGCTCTGGGGCGACGGCTCGCCGACGCGCGAGTTCCTCTACGTCGAGGACTGCGCAGAGGGCATCGTCGCGGCCGCGCAACGCTATGACGGGCCCGAGCCAGTCAACCTCGGCACCGGGGTGGAGATCGCGATCCGTGACCTCGCGGAGCTGATCGCCGAGGCGACGGGCTTTTCCGGCGAGGTCGTCTGGGACACGTCGAAGCCGAACGGCCAGCCGCGCCGGCGGCTCGACACCTCGCGGGCGGAGGCGCTCTTCGGCTTCCGGGCGCACACCTCGTTCCGGGAGGGCATCGAGCGCACGGTCGCGTGGTACCGGGCCTCCGCGCCCACGTATGCGGCCACCTAGAGCCGTGCGGCTGCGGCGCGAGCCGTGGATCGTGCTGGCACCGCTCCTCCTGCTGCAGTGGGCGCTCGTCCCGCTCTTCGCGGCGGCGGTGCAGCACAACGGCTGGCTCTTCTACCACGGAGGCGACGAGACCTGGTACTGGTCGACCTCCTGGACGCTCTCGCAGGGGCACCTCCCCGAGACGGCGGTCGGGTACGGCTGGTCGTACCTGCTCGTGCCGTTCGCGTGGCTGACGGGGCCCAACTTCCTGGCCGGCCTACCCGGGGTGATCGCGCTGCAGGTGCTCGTCTTCCTCCCGCTCGGCACCCTCGCGATCTACGGGGCTGGCGCACGCCTCGGAGGGCGAATGGTGGGGTACGCCTCGGCCCTCTTCTGGGTGCTCGCGCCGGTCGCGTCCATCCCCCTCTTCGCGCAGAACTACCACGATCGCTGGGTCGGCCAGTTCCTGCCGCAGGTGTTCGGGCTGACCGGCCTCTCGGAGTTCCCCTCGACGGTGGCCGTCGTCGTCGGCGCGTACTTCGTGCTGCGGGCCATGGACGACGGGGGCTGGGTCGACGCCGGTGCGGCGGGACTCGCGACGGGGTTCGCGGTCGGCGTCAAGCCCTCCAATCTGCTCTTCGTGGGCGCGCCGATCGTCGGCCTCGCGCTCGCGCGGCGGTGGCGCACGCTCCTGCCCTTCGCGCTCGCCCTCGCGCCCGCGCTCCTGACGCTCGCCCTCTGGAAGCAGCGCGGGCTCGGTAGCGTTCCCGCGATCTCGGCGCCCGAGCCATTACGCCTGGCGGCGGGCACGTTCCTCGGCGACCTCCCGGCGACGCCGTCCGGCTTCGGTCGCTACCTCAACCTCGACTGGGATCAGCTCCAGCACAACTTCGACGGAATCCAGGAGTTCTTCTGGAGCGCCCGCTTCCTGGAGTGGCTGCCCGTCGCGGGCGCGCTCGCGGTCGCCCGGCGGTCGGTGCCGAAGGCCGCGTTCCTCGGCGCCTGGCTCGGCGCCTACGTGCTCGTCAAGGGCTCCTCTCCCGTGGCGAGCGTGGAGAACGGGAGCTTCTGGCGACTGCTGATGCCGGCCTTCCCGGCGTTCTGCCTGCTCGTGGGGGCGATCCCGCTGCTCGTTCCGCGCCGCGGCCCGCGCCTCGCCGAGCGCTGGCCCGCGGCGCTGCGCCGGCTGCGCCCCTCGCGCTGGCTCGCCGTGCCGGTCGTCGTCCTGGCCGTGGTGCCGCTCGTCATCGCGGCGACGTTCTCGTCGCCCAAGCCGCCGCTCGCGGCGAAGTTCTTCGCCGAGAACACCTATCTGCCGCTGACCGGCGAGGTGCGCGTGCGCGTGGCGCCCGACGCGGGCGGCGGGCAGCGAATCGCGTGGACGTCGCCGAGCGCCGAGAGAACGAGGGTCTTCTTCCGCGTCTTCCGCTCCAGGATCACGGCGCCCGCCTCCCAGGGCGATCCGAGCCTGCCCTATGCGCACCAGGGGCTGCGCTGCCTGCCGCCCTCCTTCGGGCCGACGGATTGCAGGATCGAGATGGACCTGATCGGCACGACGCGCGCGCACGAGTGGCGCGACGTGCCGAAGCCGGGGCGCTGGACGTACCGGGTCGGGCTCGCGGCGAACTGGATCGACGACCCGAGCTTCGGCGACACGCTCATGCTAAGCCCGCCGGCCGACGTCACGGTTCCGCGCGCCGGCTGAGTCCTTCTCGAGCTTCCTTGCCCGTCCGCAGCGGCCATGTCCCCGTGCCAGGCACCGTCACGAGATTGCGCACGGTGTGACAAGAGCGTGAAATCTCTTCCCGGAATACCCGGACGGGCCGGTGGCCGAGCGAGCTCAGGAGCTCGAGGCGCGGGTGCGGCGTACCGTCTCCTCGCGGAGCTCCTGCTCGAGCAGCGCGAGGCGCTGCGCGAGAATCGTGTTCTGGTCGGACAGCTTCGAGATCACCGTCGAGTAGTGCAGGAGCACCGCGAGGATGAACAGCGAGCCGACCGCGAAGAGGACTGCGGGCGGGTAGCCGGTCACGCCCGCCCAGCCGGCGATCGTGTTCAGCCCGCCCCGCCAGAGCGAGAGGGCGAGCAGGACGACGCCGGTCAAGAGCCAGAGCAGCGCGTAGCGCTCGCGCAGGCGACGGCTGCGGATCAGCTCGAAGATGACGGCGAGCAGCAGGAGCGAGGCGATCCCCGCGACGATCGACACGCGCAGTGGGGTCAGGTCCTGTCCTCCTTCGGAACGGCGGCGCGGCGGAAGAGCCCGACGAAGATCGCGAGGAGCACCTTGACCATGTAGTAGATCGAGCGGAGCGCCGTGATCGACGAGCGGCCGGTGACGCGCTCGCGCATGCGCACCGGCACCTCGATGAGGCGGAGACGGTGCTTGAACACCATCACGGTCGCCTCGACCTCCGGATAGTCGTGCGGGTAGTCGGCGGCGAAGAGCTCGATCCCGTGCCGGTTCAGCGCCTGGAAGCCCGACGTCGTGTCCGTCACGCGCTGACGGACGAGCCCGGAGACGATCCACGCGAGCAGACGGATGCCCACGCGCCTGGAGCGCGACGAGCGGTATCCGGCCGAGCCGGCGAAGCGGGAGCCGACGGCGATGTCCGCCTCGGCCTGGAGCACCGGCTCCAGGATCGCACGCAGCTCCTGCGGATCGTGCTGACCGTCGCCGTCGACGCGCACCGCCAGGTCGAAGCCGTGCTCGTACGCGTAGCGGAAGCCCGTCTGCACTGCGCCGCCGATGCCGAGGTTGAATGGCAGCCTGAGCACGTGCGCCCCGCGCGCGCGGGCGATCTCGGCGGTGCGGTCGGCGGAGCCGTCGTCCACGACGACGATCTCGAAGCCGGGATCGAACTGCCGGATCTCGTCGATCACGCCCGCGATGCAGCCCTCCTCGTTGAGCGCGGGGACGATCGCGATCCGCCTCCAGGTCGCCAGCCGCTCGTCGACCGCCTGCGGAACCGCCTCCAAGAGCTCAGCCACCGACCGGCACCGCCTCCGCCGCCGGAGCCGAGCTGCCGATCAGGTCGAGCAGCCGGCGCGCCCGGTGCGCGTAGGTGTGCTCGTCGAGGACGCGCTCGCGTGCCCGGCGCCCCATCGCCTCCGCCCGGCCCGGATCGTCGAGCAGTTCCCGATACGCGGCGAGCGCCTCGTCGGCGTCCGAGACCACGAGCAGCTCCTGGCCCGGCTCGAACCAGCGCTCGATCCCCTCGTACGGGTTGGAGACGATCGCCGCCTCGCACGCGGCGAGCTCGAACGGGCGGCTGGTGGAGGAGGCGAAGACGCTCGCGTGGGGACGCCGCGTGATGTTGAGGTTGATCCGAGCCGAGGAGATGGCGCGCGCGAACACGTTGAAGGGAACGTCTCCGACCATGCGCGCGGCGCCCGTGTCGCCGCGGAAGTCGCCGCCGCCGAGCGCGACGTCGAGCTCGGGCGCGCGCCGGCTCGGCTCGCCCACGAGCGCCTCCATCCAGTCGCGGCGGAACTTGTCTCCGTAGCCGTAGAAGAAGACGTCGCACGTCTTCTCCACGGCTGCGGGCGCAAAGAGCGCGGGATCGGCCGCCCAGAAGATCGCCTCCGCCCGGCGGGCACCCAGCTCCCGCAGCCGCCCGAGGCCGCCCTCCGAGTTCGACAGCACGAGGTCGTACTCGCCCGGATCGGCACCGTGGTAGTAGTTGAAGCCGGTGTCCATGCCGCCGTACTCGGGCAGGCTCATCGGCACGTCGCCGTCGTAGTAGACGACGGGCACGCCGAAGCGCTCGCGCAGGTACGTCGGCACGCCGCGCAGGTGGCTCATCGGGACGGTGAAGACGAGGATCGCGTCGACGTCGCGCTCCCGCTCGAGGATCCGCTCGAGATGTCGCCGCCAGCGCGGAGTCACGTAGCGCCAGACCACCTCGCGTACCGCCCTGTCGGCGAGCGTGTCCTCGGGGTGCGACTCCGCCCGGCGCAGCTGCGTGTCGCCCTGCAGCCGCGCCGCCGCGAGCCGCGCCGCGGCGAAGAGCTCGGCCTCGCGGTAGAGCGGGTTGGGCGCCGTCCGCCACCAGGGCGACGCGATCGCGCGCCCGCGGTACGGCGTCACGACGAGGTCGATCCCGGCCTCGTACATCCCCTTCCAGATCTGCCACCACGCCGGCGTGCAGCCGTAGCGGAAGTCGAGATCGGCCGCCGAGGCGACGGCGAGGATCTTCGGCGCCCTCATGCGTGGGAGTTTGACGAAAGCGTCAGCGGGCGCGGGTTCGGAAATCGTGAGCAAGGCGCGCCGGTCACGGCCCGGGCCCGCGCGCCAGGCCCTTCTCACCAAGGGCTAGTACGCGCCGCGCCGGGCGAGGACCGCCGGCACCGTCTTCGCCAGGATCGTGATGTCGAGCCAGATCGACCAGTTCTCGAGGTAGTAGAAGTCGAGCCGGACGAGGTCGTCGAACGAGAGCGAGGAGCGACCCGAGATCTGCCAGAGGCCCGTCATCCCGGGCAGGACGAGGTAGCGCTTGCGATGCCAGTCGTCGAGCCGGCGGAAGTCGCGCACGGGCAGGGGCCGCGGCCCCACGAGCGTCATCTCGCCGCCGAGGACGTTCAGCACCTGGGGGATCTCGTCGAGCGAGTAACGGCGAAGGAGGGCGCCGACCCGGGTGACGCGCGGGTCGTCGCGGATCTTGAAGAGCGGCCCGTCGGCCTCGTTCGCCGCCTCGAGCTGACTCTGGCGCGAGTCCGCGTCCGCGTGCATCGTGCGGAACTTGAGCATTCCGAACTCGGTCTCCTTGAGACCGACGCGCAAGTCGCGGTAGAAGACCGGACCCGGGGAGGTGAGCTTGATCGCGGCCGCGATCAGGAGCCAGAGAGGCAGGCCGAGCGCCACCACCAGGCAGGACACCACTACGTCGAACACCCGCTTGAGGGCCCAGTCGGTTCCGACGAGGACGGGCGGGCGCAGCTCGAACAGCGGCGTGCCCTGACCCGGGACGTACTCCGCCCGCTGGGTCAGGAGCTCGGTCGTGCTCGGGGCGATCCGCACCTTCACGCCCCGCCGGTGGGCCTGCTCGACGATCTCGAGCAGCTCGCGGTCGCCGAAGCCCGGGTCGGCGACGATCAGCTCGTCGACGTGCCGGCCGGCGAGGATCCCCGGGAGCGCCGCGAGCGGACCGAGCAGCGGCAGGGTGACGTCACCGGCCCTCGGTGCGATGGCGCCGATGAACTCGTAGTCGATGCCGCCGCGCGCCGAGCCGAGGGTCCTGTGCAGGCGCGCCAGGGATTCCCCCTCCCCCACGAGCACCGCGCGGCGCCTCGCCCCCGTCAGCTTCAGAACGTCCTTCGTGACCGCGTCGTAGCTCGCGCGCAGCAGGCCGACGAGCGTGGTCGTGATCACGAGCGCGGTGGGGAAGATGGCGAAGGTGTTGAACTCGTGCCCGGTGCCGAGCCCGAAGGCGAGCGTGAGCAGGGCCACGACCGCGAGCGAGGAGACGATCCGCCCGAGCCCCGCGCGGAACTCGCGCTCCGCGTAGAGCCCCGCGCGCGAGAAGACGAGCACGGTGATGAGCGCGGTGAAGGGCAGCCACTTGGCCTCCGCGTCGCGCCAGAGGATTCCCCAGAGCGGCGGCCAGTTGCCGCTCACGAGCTCGCGCACGACGAGCGCCGCGTACAGACCAAGCGCCACGCCGACCAGGTCGAGCGTGACGAGCGTCGAGATGCTCGCTAGGCGGCGCGCGACCGCCCGGAGCGGGCTGCGCGAGAGGATGTAGGGCCGACTGGATCTGATGTCTCCAGCAGGGGTGGCCGGCCTGGTCGTCTCCGTGGCCACGAAGCCCTCCAGTCTAGTGGCTCGATCGGCAAATCACGTGCCGCGCGGGGACGGTCGTGACCAAGTCGGGCGCCGTGATCGAGCGCAGCCCGTACCGGTGGTACGGGCCAGCGCGAACGCGGTGAACCGACGCCGTGTCACGGCCGTCAGCCGTGCCCGCGTGATTTGCCGATCGAGCGTCTAGTCTCGCGCGACGTCGCCGAAGCGAAGCTCGGGAGCGGTTCGGGCGGCGTGCTCGGCAAGTCGGTCGAGGTCGGTGGCACGGCGCCGTCGCCCGAGCAGGGCGAGCGCCGCCACGAGAGCCGTACGGCGGCGCCGGTCGAGCAGGTCCGTGTCGTGGAAATACGCGTGGACGACGGGCTCGCGCAGCCGGCGAGGATCGAGCGCGGCCCGGGCCAGCATCCCGAGCGAGTGCGTGGAAGGCAGCTCGAGCAGCCGCGTCCCGTCGAGCCGGAGCCAGGTCGGGCTCGCCAGGGTCAGGCCCGCAGCGCCGGGGCCGAGGTACGAGGGCCGGAAGGCCGTGGCCGAGCAGTCCGCGTACCCGAGCTCGGCGGCCGCGACGGCCACCTCCTGGTCCAGGTACCAGCCGCCGCCGCAGAACAGCGTCGGCTCGAGGCCGTGCTCGCGCAGCCACTCGCCCTCCCGCCGGACGCGCCCGGCAGCGTCGCCGTCCGTCGGGCGGGCGTGCGTCGCGCTCGTGAAGTGGGTGTGGTGGCCGAGTGGGGCGCGCGCGGCCGCCTCCCGCGCCCGCTCGAGGAACAGCCCGGCGTCCTCGCCTGCCTCCGGCGGCCGCAGGAGCGCCGCGATCCGGAAGCCGCCCGGCCGGCCCTCCTGCAGGCGCGCGAACCGGCTCCAGCAGCGATCGTCGAGCGGACGCTCCACGTGACAGGAGACCACGGCAGCGCGCCCGTCCGGCAGGATCTCGTCCGTGTGCGGCATCTGTGGACTGTATTCGCCGGCCGGCGCGCCCGACCCTCGCCTCGTGGACGCGATGCGGGCGGCGCTCGTCCACCGTGGGCCCGACGAGGGCTCGACCGACGCCCTCGGCCGCTGCGTGCTCGGGCACCAGCGTCTGCGCGTGCTCGATCTCGAGACGGGCTCGCAGCCCGTGCGAAACGAGACGCGCGAGGTCACGGCCGTCTTCAACGGGGAGCTCTACAACTACGCCGAGCTCCGCTCGGAGCTCGGCGGGCACGAGCTCACGGGAACCGGCGACACCCCCGTGCTGCCCCACCTGTACGAGGAGTCGGGGCCCTCGTTTCCCTCGCGCCTCGCGGGCATGTTCGCCGTGGCCGTCTGGGACGCCGCGCGCGAGCGCCTCGTGCTCGTCCGCGACCGCGTGGGCAAGAAGCCGCTCCTCTGGACGCGGCTGCCGGACGGCACGATCGCGTTCGCGTCTGAGCTGAAGGCGCTTCTGCGACTGCCCGGGCTCGAGAGGCGCGTCGACCTGGAGGCGCTCGACGCGGTCCTCGCGCTCCAGTACGTGCCGGGCGAGCACACGGCTCTGCACGGCGTCCGCAGGCTCCTGCCCGGGCACGTGCTCGTCGCCGAGCGGGGCGACGTACGCGTCGAGCGCTACTGGCGCCTCGAGCCCCGGCGAGTCGAGCGCTCCGAGGAGGAGTGGCTCGAGCGCGTCCGCGCGGCGGTCACGGCGGCCGTGCGCCGGCGCCTCGCCGCCGACGTGCCGCTCGGGGCGCTGCTCTCGGGCGGGATCGACTCGAGCATCGTGGTCGCGCTGATGGCGGAGGCCTCCGCCCAGCCCGTCCGGACGTTCACCGTTGGCTTTCCCGACGCGCGCTACGACGAGCGGGCCTACGCACGGGCCGTCTCCGAGCGCTACGGCACGGCGCACGAGGAGGTCGCCGTCGAGCTCGAGCCCGCAGAGCTGCTGCCGCGCCTCGCCGAGACCTTCGACGAGCCGCTCGGCGACGAGGCGGCGCTGCCGCTCTACGCCGTCTGCGAGCAGGCACGCCGGCACGTCACGGTCGCCCTGACCGGGGACGGCGGCGACGAGGCGTTCGCCGGCTACGAGCGCTACGTCGCCCACGGGCTGGCCGGACGCATGCCGGCCGTTCCGGCCCGCGCCGGAGCGCGCGCGCTCCGGCTCCTGCCGGCCGCGCGACGGGAGCCGCGCTCGCTCGCGTACCGCGCCGCCCGTCTGCTCGACGTCGCTGCGGCGCCGGTGGGGGCGCGCTACGGCCGCCTGACGGAGGTCTTTCCGCGCCGACTGCGCCGCGAGCTCTGGACGGATCCCGAGCTCGCCGGCCCGAGCCCGCTCGAGGCTGCTCGTGTCGCCGGAGTCACGGACCTCCAGCTCGTCGACGTGGACACGTACCTCCCAGGCGACCTGCTCCTGAAGGCCGACCTCGCGTCGATGGCGCACTCGCTCGAGCTGCGCTCGCCGCTCCTCGACCACGAGGTGCTGGAGCTCGCGGTCTCGCTACCGCACCGGCTGAAGACGCGCGGGCTCGAAGGCAAGGTCGCGCTCCGGCGCGCGTTCGCCGCCGAGCTGCCGCCCTCTGTCGCCGGGAGGGGCAAGACCGGCTTCGGCGTGCCGCTCTCCCGCTGGTTCCGCGAGGAGCTCCGGGAGCTCGCCGGCGACCTCCTGCTCGGCCCTCGCGCCCGCGACCGGGGCCAGTTCCACCCGGCGACGGTCGAGCGCCTGCTCGCCGAGCACGTGTGCGGGAAGGCCGACCACGGGCACCGGCTCTGGTGCCTGCTCATGCTCGAGCTCTGGCAGCGCCGCCACGTCGAGGCCGACTCGACCGCGGCGATGCTCGCGGCGTGAGCCGTCCGCGCGCCTACTCCCTCGTCGCCGCTGCGGCCGCGCTCCCGCGTCTGCTCGCCCTCCTCCACGAGCGCGGCGCCATCCTCTCCTCGTTCACGGAGAAGAGCGACGACTTCGCCCGCACCTTCCTCGCCACGGGGGCGTACGGGCTCGTGCCGGGGGTGCCGTCGGCGTACACGCAGCCGCTGTACGGCTGGTTCCTGATCCCGATCTACCGGCTCGCCGGCCGCTCGTGGCCCGCGGTCGGGCTGGCGCAGATCGCCGTCGCAGTCGGCACGGCCTGGCTCGTCTACGAGCTGGGGCGCCGCGTCGTCTCTCCGCGCGTGGGCCTGGCGGCGGCGCTCGTGGCAACGCTGAACCCGTACCTCGTCTGGCACGACGTGCACGTCAACCGCGAGATCCTCGACCAGCCGCTCGCCGCGGGGCTCGTCCTCGTCACGCTGCTCGCAGCCGAGCGCCGCTCGCTTCCGCTGGGAGCGGCGGCCGGAGCGCTGGCGGGGCTCGCGATCCTCGGCAACTCGCGGCTCGCGGCCCTACCCCTCGTCGTGGGGATCTACCTCGCAGCTCGACTCGGGGGGCGCCGGGCGGGCGCTCTCGCCGCCGGGGTGGTCGTCGCCGTGAGCGTCCTCGTGGTGACGCCCTGGCTCGTCCGGAACCGCGTGCAGGTGGGTTGCTTCGCGCTCACGACGGACGCGCGCGCGCTCTGGAAGGCGAACAACCCGCGGACGTACGACCTGCTCGCGTCGGGCAAGTGGATCGACGACGTCCCGCGCATCCCGCACGCCGAGCTGAACCCGGAGGAGGCCCTCGCCCTCTACCGGCAGCAGGGCAGGATCTACCGTCCGCACGAGTGCGCCCAGATGCGCTTCTACCGGGGGCTCGTGTGGACGTTCTGGCGCCGGCATCCGGGCGAGAAGGCGAAGCTCGCCGGCCAGGCCGTGGGAATGCTCTGGGATCCACGCCCCACCCGGACGGTCGGGCGGAGCGGGGCCGGGACCCGGCTCGACACGGCGCGAGACTGGGCGGAGCCGGTCTACGTGAGCGCGCTGTACGCGCTCGGGGCGGCGGGCCTCTTCCTCGTCCGGCGGCAGATCGCCGTGCTCGTCGTGGCCTTTCTCGCCTACGGGACGCTCGCCGCCACCGTCTTCGTCGGCGCGACGCGCTACCGCGCGCCCTGGGACTTCCTGATCGCGCTGCTCGCCGGCGCGGCGCTCGTGCGCCTGGCCGCGATCCGCGCCGAGCGCCGGGCACTCGTCGCCGAGTGAGGGTCGCGCACGTCCATCGGATGCGCGGGATCGGGGGCTCCGAGCGTCACCTCCTGGCGCTGCTCCCGGCGCTCGCCCGGATCGGCGTGGAGCCGGTCTTCGTCGGGCTCGACGACCCGGCCTGGGATGCGGAGCCGTTCTACCGCGCGCTCGGCCTACCCGCGCTGCGACTCGAATGCCCTCGTGACCTCGACGCGCGGCTGCCCGTCCGCCTCTCGCGCGCGCTCCGCTCGCTCGCCCCCGACGTCGTGCACACGCACCTCGTGCACGCGGACGTCTACGGCGCGCTCGCGGCCGGCCGGACGCCGCTCGTCTCGACGAAGCACAACGACGACCGCTTCCGGCTCGGGCCCTACCGCTTCGTCGAGCGGGCGCTCGCGTGGCGCGCCGACCGCGTGATCGCGATCACGGAAGCGCTCGCCCGCTTCACGATCGAGCGCGTGGGGCTGCCCGCCGAGAAGGTCGTCGTCGTCCCCTACGGGCTCGACGAGCTGCCCGAGCCGTGGGGTGAGAACGGCCCCGAGCCCGTGCGCGCGGACGCGCGCGTCCTGCTCGCGGTCGCGCGGCTCGAGCGTCAGAAGGGCCTCGACCGAGCGGTGACGGCGCTGCCGGAGGTGCGCTCAGCGCACCCGGACGCTGTGCTCGTCGTCCTCGGCGAGGGCCCGGAGCGCGAGGCGCTCGCACGGCTCGCCGAGACGCTCGGTGTCGCCGGGGCGCTCGTCCTGCCCGGGCGCGTCCCGGACGTCGCCGCCTGGCTGCGACGGGCCGAGCTGCTCGTCCACCCGGCTCGCTGGGAGGGTTTCGGGCTCGGCGTGCTCGAGGCGATGCTGGCCGGACTCCCGGTCGTCGCGACCCCCGTCAGCTCCCTGCCCGAGCTGGTCGTGGACGGCGAGACCGGGCTGCTGGTGGAGCCGGAGCAGCTCGCGGACGCGCTGGTGCGCCTTCTGGCAAACAACCGGCTCGCGGCCGACCTCGGTCGGGCCGGCCGCATGCGTGCGCGGGCCGAGTTCTCAACGCAGCGGATGGCGGAGCGGACGGCGGCCGTGTACGGTGCGGCCACGGCCGCGCGACGTTAGCCGAGGAGCCACTCGGCCATCGTCAGCACGCCCGCGAGCGAGAGAGCCGCGAGGCCGAGCGCGGCCACGTCGAGACGGTTCCGGGCGACGACGAGGGCGAGTTGGCCCCGCGGCTGCGCGCGCCTCGGGTCGGCGGCGAGCGCGAAGAGGAGCGCGGCGAGCCCGAGGACGGAGAGCAGCAGGGCGAGCAGGGACGGCGGCGACGAGACGATCGCGATCGGCGCTCGCGTCACCGCCCGCCGCACGCGGGCGCCGGCGGAGGTGTCGTGGGAGGCTCCAACGGTCCTGCGGGCGATCGGCTCTGCGCCGCTCGCCGACCCGGCGGAGGAGCCGCCCGCCTGCGCGCCCTCCGGCTCCGGGGTCGCCCGCTGCCCGGACGAGGTCCTGGAAGCGTCGCCGCCGCCCCCCGCTGTCCCCGGCGCCGTCCGGTCGACGTCTCCGGCCGTGTAGCCGCCTCCCCGAGCGGGCTCCCCGAGGGAGCGCGGGCCCGCGCACCGGTCGAGCCGCCGCCCGGATCTCGCCGGGAGTCGCCGCACGCCCTTCTTCGTCACCGCGACGACGGCGACGATCGCACCGCGGCGGCTGACCACGGACCGTCCCGGCGCCAGGCGCCTACCGGCGAGAGTCCCCGTGAAGCGGACGCGGTTGAGAGCACGGTGCCCCTGGACGCTGAACGTTCCCAGCAGGCGACAGGCGCGGGCCGCCCGCCTGATCCCGAACGTGACGCGCGCCGGTGCC
>JBBSIG010000064.1:0-12276 GCA_038232215.1 Gaiellales bacterium
CCGCGCCCCCGGCGGCCCCCCCCGCCCCCCCCGCCCGGGGGGCGGGCGCGCGCGCCCCCGGGCCGCGGGGCCCGGCCCGCGGGCGCCCCCCCCCGCCGCGGGATCAGCTCAGCACTTCGACTTGTAGAGGTACTTCGCGACGCCGGGCTGCGTGATGTTCGCCTTCGTGACGATCACGAGACCCGTCTGGATCTTCGCCTTCACCGCCTTGCCGGTGAGCGCGTTCACCGCCTGCTGCACCGCCTGGAAGCCGATGTCGTACGGCTTCTGCGCGACGAGCGCCTGCGCGAGCCCCTGTTTCAGCTGCTCCACCTGGGCCGGGCCGGCGTCGAAGCCGACGATCTTCACCTGCGTCTGCTTCCCCGCGTTCCGCACTCCGGTCGCGGCGCCCTCGGCCGAGAACAGGTTCGCGCCGAAGATCCCGTTCAGCTTCGGGTGGGCGGCAAGCTGGGCGGACGTGATCGACGCGGCCTTGGCCGGGTCGTCGTCGTCGAACCGCGTCCCCAGGTACTTGACCTTCGGGTACTTCTTGATCTGCAGCTCGAACCCCTTCTGCCGCTGATCGGTCGTGGAGATCCCCGGCTTCACGTTCATGACGAACCACTCGCCCTTCGAGCCCGTCAGGCCGGCGAGCGCGACTGCGGCCTTGCTCCCGCCGAGGATGTTGTTTGAGGCGATCTTCGAGATCGAGATCGAGGCGTCGGTGACGTGGGTGTCGACCTCGATGATCTTGATCCCGCGCGCCTTCGCCTGCTTCATCGGCGCGATCAGGGCTTTCGTGTCCGTCGGCGCCATCATGATCGCGTCCGGCTTCCTCGCCGCGATCCCGTTCAGGATCGGGGTCTGGAGCGAGGCGTCGAACTTCTGCGGCCCCTGGACGTCGAGCTTCACGTTCCCGAGCTTGGCCGCGGCCGCCTTTGCGCCGCACGCCATCGAGATGTAGAACTCGTCGCCGCGCACGCCCTGGAGCAGCGTGAGCTTGTACGTCTTCTGGCTCTTGCCGTAGCTCGTCGTAGCCGCGAGCCCGACGAGCGCGCCGGCGACGAGCAGAATCGCAATGACTTTCCTCTTCACGTCGTATCCCTTCGATCGGATTGCGGTTACCGACCCCTACTGGCTCACTCCATGCGGACCCCCTTCATCCCTGCGCGCGCGCCCGACGCTTGAGCTGGTCGAGGTAGACGGCCGCGATCAGGACGGCGCCGACGGCGACCTCCTGCCAGTACGGCTGGACGCTGAGGATGATGAAGCCGTTCTGGAGCACGACCGGGATGAAGACCCCGACCACCGAGCCGACGATCGTGCCGATGCCGCCGAAGAGGCTCGTGCCGCCGATCACCACCGCCGCGATCGCCTGGAGATTGTCCGTCGAGTGCCCACCGATCGTCGTCGTGGAGAAGCGTGCGAGCGAGAGGAAGCCGGCGAGGCCCGCAAGCATCCCCGAGATCGCGTAGACCTTGATCAGGTGCTGCTCGGTCTTGACGCCGACGCGACGAGCCGCCTCGGCGTTCGAGCCGATCGCATACGTGTACCGGCCGAACCGTGTCAGCGCGAGCGCGATCGCGGCGACGACCGTGACGAAGGCGGCGATCAGGACGAGGTACGGGATCTGGCCCCAGAGCCGGCCGATCCCGATCGAGTCGGTCAGCTCGAGCGGCACGCTTCGGATGTTCACGTCCGTGATCAGCAGGCCGGCGCCCTCGGCCATGCCGAGCGTGCCGAGCGTGACGATCAGCGGCGTCACGCGGGAGCGCGTGATCACGATCCCGTTCAGGAGCCCCCAGCCGAGCCCCGCCGCGAGCGCCACGACGAGGCCGAGCAGCACGGTGCCGTACCCGTTCCCGCCGTGGGCCTCCATCGCCTTGCCGGAGACGATGCTCGCAAACACGAGCACCGCCCCGACGGAGAGGTCGATGCCGCCGGTGATGATCACGAAGGTCATCCCCACGGCGATCACGAGCAGGCTCGACGCGTCGACGGCCATGTTGCGAAAGTTGTCGATGGACGCGAACTCCGCCGGCTTGAGGGCGGCAAAGACGCCGATCATCCCGAGGAGAGCGACGAAGATCCACGCCGTCTGCGCCTCGAGGAGCCAGCGGACGGTCCGCGGCAGCCGCGACGCCTCGCCGGGCGGCGCCCCTTGCGCGGCGGGTACCTGCTCGAGCTCCGTCATCCCGATCCCTGCCCATTCTCGGCCTCGTCCGCCTGCTCGGCGCTGCCGGTCATCGCGGCGACGACGTCGTCCATCGTCGCCTCGCTCGCCCGGAAGCGGGCCACACGCCGGCCGAGCCGCAGTACCTCGATCCGGTCGGCGACCTCGAACACCTGCGGCAGGTTGTGCGAGATGAAGACGACCGAGATGCCCGAGTCGCGGACCGAGCGGACGAGCTCGAGCACGTGCTGCGCCTGCACGACGCCGAGGGCGGCCGTCGGCTCGTCCATGAACAGCACCTTGCTCGCCCAGTTGACCGCCCGCCCCACCGCGACGCCCTGCAGCTGTCCGCCCGAGAGGTTGGCGACGGGCGCCGTCACGCTGGGGATGCGCACGCCGAGCTTCGAGAAGGCCTCCTCGGCGCTCCGCCGCATCGCCGGCTTGTCGAGGAAGCCGAACAGCCCGAGTGGGAACGGGCGGAGGAGCTCGCGGCCGAGAAAGAGGTTGGCGGCCGGGTCGAGCTCGGGCGCGAGCGCGAGGTCCTGGTAGACGGTCTCGAGGCCCATCCCGCGCGCGACGGTTGGCGACTCGATCGAGACCGGCCGGCCCTCGAAGCGGATCTCGCCCGCGTCCGGATCGAGCGTCCCCGACAGGATCTTGATCAGCGTGGACTTGCCGGCGCCGTTGTCCCCGACGAGCGCCACGACCTCGTCCCGCCGCACCTCGAAGCTGGCCCCGCGTAGCGCCTGGACGTGACCGAAGCTCTTGAAGATCTCCCGGGCCCCGAGCACCACGTCGTTCTCAGTCACGTTCCCACCACCTCCCGCGCCGGCTGGACTGGAGGGAGATCCTCGATGCCGCCGTAGATTCCCGCGGCGACCCCGGCGAGGAGAGACGCTCCGCGGGCGCCGGCCTCTGCGACCTGCGGCCGCTCGAACGAGCCCAGCACCTCCCGCTTGACGGCCCGCACCCCCCGGTCGTGCGCCCAACCGCCGCTGACGACGAGCCGCTCGGTCTCACCTGCAACGCTCTCGATCACCGCCTTGATCCCGGCAGCGTGCGCCGCGGCCGCTTCGAGCGCGGCGCGCCACACGAGCCCGGCCGCGGCACCCGGCCCGATGCCGGCGAGAGACGCCGTGTCGCCCGCGACGTCGAGGACGGTCAGGCCGCCGGCACCGCGGGGCGCGGCGATCGCGGCCTCGTCCAGCTCCTCGCGCCCGTCCTCGCCCACGCCGAGGAGATCGAGGAAGCGCTGGAGGACGAGCCCGGCGCGGAAGCCGCCGAGCACCGCCTGCCGGCCGCCGAAGACGTGCCAGCCGACGGCCACGCCGCCGGCGACCGCGCGACGGACGGCTTCCACCGGGACTGGCGGCGCCACGGCGCGCACGAAGGCCTCGGCGCTGCCGCACGAGTCGAAGAGATCGCCGGGCCGGGTCGCGCCGGCGCCCACGGCTGCGCAGAGGTGGTCGTGGCCTCCGACAGCGAGGACGGCACCGTCGAAGGCCGCGGCGTGCCCGGCTGGGGTCCCGGCCGCCACCGCTTCGGGGAGCAGGCTCTTCGTGAAGCCCGCCCACTCGAGCGCCTCGCTCCACCAGGCGCGGCGCCCGACCTCGAAGAAGCCCGTGCGCGACGCAAGTGACAGCTCGGCCGTCTCGTCGCCCCCCAGCCCGCGCACGATCCATTCGGCGACGTTGAGCCAGCGCACGCCGCGCGCCGCAGCGGGCTCGTTGTCTCGTAGCCAGCGGAGCTTCGCGAGCGAGCAGAGGCGACTCGGGGGCAGCCCGGTGCGTTCGACGAAGCGGTCGTAGCCGACCTCGGCGACGAGGAGCGCCGCCTCCTTCTCTCCGCGCACGTCGTGCCACGCGATCGCAGGCACGACGGGGTCGCCGCGGGCGCCGAGGAGCACGCCGGGCTCGGCCAGACTCGTCACGCCGAGCGCGACGACGCGCCCCTCCGGCGCGGCGGCGAGTGCCTCGTGGACCGCGGCGACCGCCGCCTCGAGCAGCTCGCCCGGATCGAGCTCGGCCCCGGTCGGCACCTTCCGCCAGGGCGTCGGAACGGAGCCGCGCGCGAGCTCGACGCCGTCGAGTCCGACGACTGCGGCCTTGCAGCTCGTCGTCCCCACGTCGACTCCTACGAGGAGCTCGTGGCTCACGTCACGACCGCCGGAGCGAGGCACCGGAGCGCCTCGATCTCGCCCGTCACTCGGCAGGTGCCGGCCGCGTACGGCACGAGCAGCGTGTCACCCCGGGAGACCGGCATGCGCTCGCCTCCGGCCGTCTCGAGCTCTCCGACCCCGGCGGCGCCGACGAGAATCGAGAACGCGGGCTCGAGCTCGGCCTCCGGCTCGGGCCGGATCCGCTCTGCGCGAAAGAAGCCGCCGGCCTCCGGCGGCAGGAGCTGCTCGACCCCGGGGCGCACCCGTCGGCGGCCCTCAGCCAGGCGTGCGAGCCGGTCCGCGACCCAGGCCGAGCGGTCGACCGCACCGAGCGCGTGCTCGAGGTCGAGCCCGAGAGAGCGCTCGGCGACTCCGTCGATCGCAAAGCCCTTCCACTCGAGCAGGATCGAGAGGTCACTCGGCTCCTGCACCTCGACCATGAAGATGCCCTCGCCGATCGTGTGCGGAACGCCGGCCGGGACGTACACCGTGTCGCCGGCCGCGACCCGGATCGGGTTCATCGCGCCGAGCAACGCCTCCGCATCCTGCCGATCGACCCACGCGGCGAGCGTCTCCCGGTCGATCTCCTCGCGAAAGCCGACGTGGACGAGCGGCTCGCCGCTCGCGCTCACGATCAGCCACGCCTCGGTCTTGCCGGTCGGGCTCCCCAAGGCGCGCGCCGCGAAGGCGCGGTCCGGGTGGACGTGCACGGGCAGCCGCTCGCCCGCGTCGAGCAGCTTGACGAGGATCCCCGGTTTCGGCCCGAGCCCCACGCCGTGATCAGGCCCGAGGAACGCCTCCGGATCGGCGGCGATCGCCTCCCGCAGCAGGCGCCCGTCGGGCAAGCGCGAGAGCCCGATCTCGTCCGACCCGAACGCCGTCGTCGTCGATCCCACCCAGTCTTCCGGCGCATACTCGTCCTCGCACGCAATCCCTCGGAACGCCGCGATCGACGAGCCGCCGCGGTAGAAGCGGTGGAGCAGGTTGGAGCCGAGCACGATGGGCTTCACGGGCCGGCCGGCGGCAGGACGCCGATGCTCATCCGGTTGTTCGTCGCCGCATCGCCGGACGTGGCGAGCGCTCCTTGCTCGAGGGCAGAGGAGACAACGTTGTCATCGAACAGGCCATTCAGGCAGACTCGCGACGACGTTGTCAAGAGCCTTTGTGTGGCCGCTCCGGGCGAGCCCCAGGATCCTTCGCGTTCGTGGCCTACTCCTCGGACGCCCCACTGCATGCCGAGGAAGTCGAGGGCGTGCCGCACGAGGAGCCGGTGACGACGCGCGAGGTTTCGTCTCCCGGAACCTCGGGGTCCGGCGCCGGCTGCGCGAACGCCCCTCGAACGAGGGAATCTCGCGTAAAGGATCTATGAAGCGGCGCACGTTTCGCGCCCGCGCGGCGTCTATCTGAGTACGCGCCTCGAAGCCTCCGCTCGCGGCGCCCACGAATCCAGAACAAGGGGGAACGATGAAGAAGCTCGTCGGTCTAGCGCTCGTCGCCTGCCTCGCCGCTCCGGCGGCCGGGCTCGCCAAGAAGCCGCCGCAGCCGGGACGTTCGGCCAGCGCCTCCTGCAAGGCGCAGCTCGCCGCGATGGGCAGCGCCAATTTCAGGAGCGTCTACGGAAACCTGGGTCGCTGCGTCTCGCAGATGGCGAAAACATCGGCCGGGCAGGGGCAGGAACTCGTGAGCGCGGCCAAGCGCTGCAAGGCGGAGCAGGGCTCGAGCGACGCGAGCCGCGCCGCCTTCAAGGCGAAGTACGGCACGAACGGCAAGCCCGGCACTCCGGGCTACCGGTCGAACGCCTTCGGCAAGTGCGTCTCCGCCGCGGCCAGGAAGCAGAACGACGACGGCGATCAGGAGAGCGCGGCGAGGGCGCACGGAGACTTCACCTTCTCGGCGGGCGGGATCGCCAATCGCCACGTGGTCTTCGACGTCAGAGCACCGGCCCGACGGAGCACCTTCCTCTACTCGGACGGTACGACCTCGTACACGGCCCGCGTGGACTGCGTGCTGATCGCCGGGTCCAGCGTGACGCTCGGCGGGCTCGTCCAGAATGCGACGGGCTTCGACCCGGGACTCCCGGTACCGACGTACCTCGTGGCGAGGGCGGTCGACAACGGCGCGAGCGGCGACGGGTACAACGCTCTCTTCCTCGCAAGCGACCCTTGCCCCGGTGGTCTGGACCTGGCTGCCCCGGGGGGCCTCTTCCCGATCACGAGCGGCAGCATCACGGTCGGTCACTAGGGGACTCGCCGCGCCCGGAGGTCGGGAGACCCGCCCCGGAGCGGGTCTCCCGCTGCCTCGCACGAGCGCGGCGGCATGAGAAGCGGCGCCGCGGGGAATCGGACTCTGCATGCGGCGCGTCCCGACGAACATCCTCTGGATCGGGCTCGGGAGCGCGCTCACGCTGCTCGTCTCGGGTCTCGTGCTCGGCTTCGGCCGGGACGCGGGCGGCAAGGCACCGATGCACGTCAACGTCCCGGCCGGGCCGAGCGAGCGACCCACCCAGAAGGCGGCTGCAACCGTTCGGCGCGTTCAGCGCCCGCGGCCGACTCTGGGCCCCGAGGCGAGGCGTCTCACCATCCTCGGCCGGCCGCTCTTTCCGCTCGCGGACGGCGATCTCGAGCTCGTCGGCAGGTACGTCCGGGCGGACGCTGTGCCCGTGCTGTCGGTCGTCGGCGACAGGGTCTTCTGGGTCGGCGCGAGCAAGCGCAACCGCGTGCTCGTCCACGAGCAGGGCGTGGGGACGCGGTACCTGATCCGGCGCGGCCAGCGACTCAGCTTCACCGGTGTGGTGACCCGCAACCCGAGGGCGGCCGGGCGCCGCTGGGGCGTGACCGCACGCGAGGGCCTGCGGCAGCTCGACCGCCAGAGCCGTCACGTCGAGGTGTTCGGCCCGTCGATCGAGTTCGCGCGGGCCGTTCCGGCGCGCTGAACCTAGGGCGCGGAGCCCCGAAAGCGGCAAATCGGGTCTATACTGGAGGAGAAACGTGATCATGCGGCTGATCACCGGGACGGCATTGGCGTGCGCAGGGGTGGCATGCGCCTTCGGCATGACCGCCGGCGCGGCCGGGTTCTTGCCGACGATCTCGACCGGGATCACGGTGCCCACCACCGCGCCCAGCCTGACCACGGTCGCGAGCCTCCCCGCCGTGACGACGGTCGCCAGCGTGCCCGCCGTCACCACGGTGGTCAGCGTGCCTTCGCTGACGACGACCGCCTCGCTGCCTCCGCCGCCACCGCCGCCGACGCTCACCGCCCCGCTCCCCACGCCCACGTTGCCGGCAGTCACGGCGACCGTCGCCGTCACGCCGCCGCCACCGGTGCCGGTGCCGAAGATCACGACCACCGTCTCCGTCTCCGTCTCCGTGCCTCCGGCTTCCGTTGCCGTCCCCGCCGTGCCGACGGCGGCGGTCTCGACCGTCGTGTCGAACATCACCCGGCAGACGGTGCCCAAAGCTGCAACCGGCAGCACGTCCCCGGCCACGACGACGAGCGCCTCGCGGCAATCGTCCACGCCGGCGCGGACGGCGACGACCTCCACGCGCTCGAGCTCGCAGGCGGCACCGGTCTCGACCCCCGGCGCCTCTCCACCGAGCGCTCCGAGAGCCGTCTCGACTCCGGGAGCCGTCTCGTCGTCATCCGCACGTCGCAACGTCTCGCCCGCGCGCGTAAGTCGAGCCGGCGTCTTCTTCCGCCCGCTGACGCGCCCGAAGGCGCAACGAGCCTCCGGCGCGCTCATCTTCCCCGGCCCGCTCGTGGGGAAGGCCCCGCGAGCGTCGCGCTCGAGCGACGGCCTCGGCGGGGCGACGCGACCTGTGTCGGCGGCCGATCTCTTCCTCGGGAGCGCGTTCTCCGGCGTGCTCTCGGCCCGGGCGGAGAAAACCGCAGCCGCGGCCGCCGAAGAGTCCGGGGCGAGCGGCTCCGGCTCGGCTCGCCGCCACCGTCTCGGCCCGCTGCCGGTGCTCACCTGGTCGGAGGCGAAGCCGGGCGTCGGGGCGGCGGCGTTCGTCGGTGCCCTCATCCTACTCTCGCTGCTGCTCTTCGGGATCGGGGCCGTCCCGCCCCGCGTCCTGCGGCGAACCCCCGTTCCGGTTCGGGTCTTCGCCGACGTGCAGCCCGACGTTCGACTCGTCGGGCTCGCGGTGCTCCTCACGGCCGCCTTCGTCTACGCGCTCTCCGTGCTCGGAGCGTAGCCGAGGCTCAGGCGGGCACGCTCGTCGCCACGGCCCTGCTGTAGCCCGCGAGATAGCCGGCTCCGGCCTGACCGCGCGGGAGGTAGACGCGAACGAGCGAGCGCCCCGGCGGCAGGGTTGCACGGAAGCGGCGCGGCGGACGCCCGACGACCACCTTCTTGACCGAGATCCAGACCCGGTCGGCCGAGCGACGCTGGAAGAAGACGAACCTCCCCTGGAACGAGCGAGCCGCGACGACGCTCGTAAAGAAGAATCCGTCGCGCAGCCTGAGCCGGACTCGAGGACGGACGCCGACGGAGAGCACCCGGCTGCGCGCGTCGCCGAAGCGCGCCTGATACGAGGTGCCGAGCGCCGGTCGCGAGGTCAGGCTCCAGCGTCCACCCGGGGCTCTGCGCACACCGGCGATCGGTCGGAAGACAGGCGTCCCCGCGCGACGGGCGACGATCGTCACCGCGCCGCCGTCCCCGAGGCCCCTGGCGACACCCGCGAGCCGCACGGGCTCCCCGAACACGACGGCCTCGCGCGAGAGGGACAACGTCACCCGTGCCTGCCGATCGGCGCCGGAAGCGGAGGTGAAGCCGGCGAGCAGGACGACGGCGGGGAGTGCGAGCAGGAAGCGCATGCAGACAGCATGCCCGTTTTGCGCCCGGCAAGAGCGGCGCGCGGGCGGCTCGCGTCGCGTACCGTTCCGGCCTTGAGCAGCGGGCAGGAGAAGGTGTTCGAGTCGGTCGCACTGTCGCAGGAGGACGAGCAGCTCCTCGAGGCTCTTCGCCGCGGCGACGACGCGGCGTTCGCCACGCTCGTCGACCGGCACTCGTCCGCGATGCTGCACCTCGCCTCGAGCTACGTCAGGAGCCGCGCGGTGGCCGAGGAGGTCGTCCAGGACGCATGGGTCAGCGTCTTGCGCGGGATCGGCCGCTTCGAGGGCCGCTCCTCGCTGAAGACCTGGATCTTCCGCATCCTGACGAACACGGCCAAGACACGCGCCCAGCGCGAGGGCAGGACGGTGCCGTTCTCCGACCTCGCGCCCGAGATCGAGGGCGGGGAGCCGGCGGTGGAGCCGGAGCGGTTCCTCGACGCGAGTCACGCCGGCCGCGCCGGCTGGTGGGCGGCGCCGCCTCGCCGCTGGGCCGACGAGAGCCCCTCGGAGCAGCTCTTCGCGCGCGAGACCCGCGAGCGCATCAGCCGCGCGATCGGCGCGCTGCCCCCGATGCAGCGGGTCGTGCTCACGCTCCGCGACGTCGAGGGCTGGGCCGCCCCGGAGGTGTGCGAGGCGCTCGAGCTCTCGGGCGAGAACCAGCGCGTGCTGCTGCACAGGGCGCGCTCGCGCGTGCGGCGCTCGCTCGAGCGGTTCGTGGAAGGGGAGGAGGCACGGTGAGCTCCTCGACCGGCCTCACCTGCAAGCAGTTCGTCGAGCTCGTGACCGACTACCTCGAGGGGGCCCTCTCCGAGGCCGATCACGAGCGGTTCGAGCAGCATGTGGCGGACTGCGACAGCTGCCCGATCTACGTGGAGCAGATCCAGCAGACGATCCGGATGGCCGGGGCGCTCACCGAGGAGTCCCTGTCGCCGGAAGCACGCGGCGTGCTGCTGCACGCGTTCCGCGACTGGGCGCGCTGACCGCTCGGTCGGCCCGCCTGACGGGCGGCGCCGTAACACATCCGTAAGAAACCCCGGGGGCGGCGCCGAGTCTCTGTCAGGGCGCGCGCCGGCCCAAGAGCTCCGGCTCCCGCGCACCGTGTCCTACACCAAGAGGGGTGGTCAATGAGCTCTCTTTCCGTCAAGTCCCGGACGGCCTGGCTCGCCAGCGTCGTCGCCGTCGGCCTACTGGTCGCCGTCGTCTCCGGGGTCATGCCGTCGCTCGCGCAGGAAAGCCCGGTGCCGCCGGCGCCGCCCGCGACCGGCGCCCAGGTACCGCAGACCTATTTCGGACCTCCACCGACCCAGTCGTTCTCCGAGGGGGCCCAGTTCCAGCGCGGCCCGCAGCAGCTCCTTCGCTCGGGCAAGATCAGCGACGACCACAAGACGATCACCTTGCCGCTCTACCTGGGTCACCTGACGACCTCAGTCGGCGTCAACGTCTGGTACATCCTCACCGACACGAGCGACAAGGAGAACGCCAACGCGCTCGGCCTCAACTTCTCCGCCAAGCTCGCCTACGCGGGGGCCGTCGCACGCAACGCGACGCTCGGCGGCAAGGACGCGAGCCTGACCTTCGAGTCGGGCAACGTCGACTTCAAGCCGGTGCGCTCCGTCGTGCCGGGTGCGGCGCCGAACTTCTTCCCGCCGAAGACGGCCCAGCCGGGCGCCGTCGGCGACAAGGACTACAGCCCGTACGTCCGCATCACGAACCAGCCGAACACTCCCATCTACAACGCCCCGGTCGTCGCGATGGGCGACGCCGCGACCCTGCAGAAGATGTGCACCGGCCCCGCGGACTACAACGTCGTGGCCGATCGGGTCGTGCACGTCTGCCCGAACGCCGAGAGCAACGGCCAGGGCACCGTCACGCTCGAGCTGACGCCCGTCTTCACCTTCGGCCAGGCGGCGCAGTACCTCAGCACGGAGGCGTCCGACCCCGTCGTGGCCACGCTCGACAAGGGCACCTTCGCCCCGAAGCTCGCCAACCTGGCGACCGGTCGCGACGACAGCGCGTTCAGCGCGATCGAGCGGCTCTTCGTCACGGCCAACGGCCCGACAGGTCGGGACAATCCCCAGCGGCAGGGCCTGAACAGCGCCCTCAGCGACACCGACGCGAGCGGCAAGCCGCTGCCTCCGCTGCAGGTGATCGGCGGCGTCCCGAACAACGCCAACGACTACAGCCCCGCCTGGGACCTGAACCTCGGCTACTGGACGCCGAAGGCGATCAGCCTCGGCTACCGGGCTCGCGTCATCGACGAGTTCCAGATCCTCACGCTCGTGCAGGAGGGCTGGATCACCGGGCCGGACGGGAAGCCGTACGGCTCCACGGGCATCGTGGTGAACTGCCCGATCGTCGAGCGGCTCTAGAGGCGGGCTTTCTGCACCGGAACCCCGCGACGTCGGACGTCGCGGGGTTCCGCCCCGCTGTAACGGCGAGCAGGCACGATGAGTCCATGCAGGGGCGCCTTCGACGGGCGCGCCGAGGCGATCGAGGAGCGGAAGGGAGCGAGATGGCGACGAAGGTGACGAAGACGGATGCGGAGTGGCGGCAGGAGCTGACGCCCGAGCAGTACGACGTCATGCGCCGCAAGGGCACGGAGCGGCCCTTCACCGGCGAGTACAACGACGCGAAGGACGAGGGCGTGTATCGCTGCGCGGGCTGCGGGACCGAGCTCTTCCGCTCGGACGCGAAGTTCGACTCGGGCACGGGCTGGCCGAGCTTCTACGAGCCGGCAGGCTCCGACAACGTGCGGACCGAGTCAGATGGGAGCCTCTTCATGCGCCGCACCGAGGTGCTCTGCGCCTCCTGTGACGCCCACCTCGGGCACGTCTTCCCGGACGGCCCTCGCCCGACCGGGCAGAGGTACTGCATCAACTCGGTCGCGCTCGAGCTCGACCGGACGGAGAGCGAATGAGCGGGCTCGACTTCTCGGGCTACGCCCCACCCGGGGAGGAGCGACTGCTCGGCCCGTACGCCGCGCTGACCGGCCTCTTCAACGCGACCTTCATCCGCCTCCTCACGCGGGCGGCCCGCGACGGACGGCTGCCGGAGCGCGTCGGCGCCGGCGATCTCGTCCTCTACGGGGTCGCCACCCAGAAGCTGAGCCGGCTGCTCGCGAAGGACAGGGTGA
>JBBSIG010000065.1:0-12235 GCA_038232215.1 Gaiellales bacterium
AGCACGTCTCCGCGGCGCGCGACCTGGAGGCGGTCGTGCGCCTCGTGGGCACGGCGACGCTCGTGGAGGGGCGGGTGGACGTGCGCGTGGGGCCGGCACTCGTCGACCGCGGTCATCCGTTGGCGGCGGTCACCGGTCCGTTCAACGCGGTCATGCTGCACGGCGACGCGATCCGCGAGATCACCCTCGAGGGTCCCGGGGCCGGCGGCATCGAGACGGCGTCGGCGGTGGTGGCCGACATGGTCTCGACCGTGGGCACAACCGGCACCGGCTTCCTGCAGAACGACGCCTGCTGGCGGACGCTGGAGCGCCTGCCGCCGGAGGAGCTCGCGGCGAGCTTCTACGTCCGCGTCGACGTCGCCGATCGGCCGGGCGTGCTCGCCCACGTGGCCGAGCGCCGGGCCGAGCACGGGGTGTCGGTGGCACGGCTCACCCAGCAGCTCTCGAACGGCCGTGCGACCCTCGACCTCGTGACGCACGAGGCGCCCTGCGGACGGCTCGACGCCGCGCTCGAGGCCATCGCGGCGCTGCCCGAGGTCGGCGGGAGCCCGGAGTCGATGCGCCTGGTCGCGGACCGCGGGGTCTGATGCGAGCCATCTCGCTCGCCGAGCGCTTCCAGGGCGCGCTCTCGCTGGCGCCGGGCGCGCGGTTCGTCTCGCTCGGGGAGGGCTCGACACCGCTGCTGCCGGCCCGGGTGCTCGGGAGCCGCCTCGGGCTCGACCTCTGGCTCAAGTGCGAGGGGGCCAATCCCACCGGCTCCTTCAAGGACCGCGGGATGAGCGTGGCCGTCTCGGCGGCCCTTGCGGACGGGGCTCCGGGGGTGGTCTGCGCGTCGACGGGGAATACGGCCGCCTCGGCCGCGGCGTACGCGGCGCGCGCCGGGCTCAGCTGCGTGGTGGTGCACCCGGCGGGAGCCGTCGCCCCGGCGAAGCTCGCGCAGGCGCGTGCCGCCGGCGCGCGGATCCAGGAGGTCGACGGCGGCTTCGAGCTCGCGTTCGCGGCGGCGGGCGAGCTCCCCGAGCGGGAGGGCTACGTCCTCGTCAACTCCGTCAACCCCTACCGCCTGGAGGGCCAGAAGACGGCGGCGCTCGAGCTCGTGGAGGAGCTCGGCGGGGCGCCCGACGCGCTCGCGCTGCCGTACGGCGGCGGCGGCAACACGACGGCCTACGCGCGGGGCTTCGACGAGGCCGGCGGGGGGATGCCGCGGCTCGTTCCCGTCGAGTCGGGCGAGCGCCGCTCGACCGCGGCCTCGGCGATCAGGATCGGCAGCCCGGTGCACCGCGCGCAGGTCGACGCGGCCGTCGCGCGCTCGGGCGGCCTGGTGGTGACCGTCACGGACGCGGAGATCCTCGCCGCCTGGAGCGCGCTCGCGCGCGAGGAGGGCGTGGTGTGCGAGCTCGCCTCGGCGGCGGCGCTCGCGGGGCTCGCGCACGCGGGGATCGAGCCGGGGGCGCGCGTGGTGTGCGTCCTGACGGGACACGGGCTGAAAGATCCCGGGGCGGTGCCGCTCTGACCCCCGTCCACGTACGCGCGCCGGCCAGCACGGCGAACGTCGGACCGGGCTTCGACTGCGTCGCGGTCGCCCTCGACCTCTGGAACGAGCTGGAGGTCGGCTACGGCGACGGCCGCCCCGACGAGTCGCACCTCGGCGTGCAGGCGTTCGCGCGCCTCGCCCCGCTCGAGGGCCGCAGCTTCAGGTTCCTCGACCGCGTCCCGCGCGAGCGCGGCCTGGGGTCGAGCGCTGCCGTGATCGCCCTCGGGCTGGTCGCAGGCGCGCTTGCGGCCGGGGTCGAGCGGAACGCGACCGAGCTCCTCGCCGCGGGTCTCGAGCTCGAGGGGCACCCCGACAACCTCGCCGCGGCCCTCACGGGCGGCGTCTGCCTCACCTGGGAGGGAAGGATCGCGCGGGTGGCAGACGACGCGCCGGCCGTGGCGATCGCCGTCGTTCCGTCGGGCTCGCGCGTCAACACGGCCGAGTCGAGGGCCGCGCTCCCGGACGCCGTCCCGCACGCGGACGCCGCCTTCACCGCCGCGCGGGCCGCCTTGCTCGGCGCCGCGCTCGCGAGCGGCTCGGCGGAGCTGCTCGCGGCGGCGGGCGACGATCGCCTGCACGAGCCCTATCGCGCCTCGTCGGCGCCGTTCCTGGCGGAGCTCCGCGCCCGCCTGCCCGACGGCGCCGTCGCGGCGACTCTGTCCGGATCCGGGCCGACCGTGATCGTCTGGTCGCGCCGCGAGCGCGCCGAGTCGTGTGCCGCCGAGCTCGCCGGGCGGTTCCCCGAGGCCGACGTTCTGATCCTGCCCACCACCCAGCGAGGAGCCGGCCCGGTATGAGCTCGACGCCCGATCCCTACGCCCGTCCGTCCGACCCGGCCAAGCGCCGGAGCAGCGCGCTCACGGACGGTGTCGCCCGCGCCCCCGCACGGGCGATGCTGAAGGCGGTCGGCTTCACCGACGAGGATCTCGCGCGGCCGCTCGTGGGCGTCGCGACCACCTGGATCGAGACGATGCCCTGCAACCTCAACCAGCGCGAGCTCGCGCAGGACGTCAAGCGCGGGATCCGCGCGGCCGGCGGCACGCCCTTCGAGTTCAACACCGTCGCCGTCTCGGACGGCGTCTCGATGGGCACCGAGGGCATGCGCGCGTCTCTCGTCTCGCGTGAGGTCATCGCGGACTCGATCGAGCTCGTCGTGCGCGGACACCTGCTCGACGGCCTCGTCTGCCTCGTCGGCTGCGACAAGACGATCCCGGCGGCGGTGATGGCGCTCGCGCGGCTCGACGTGCCCGGCCTCGTGCTCTACAACGGCTCGATCGCGCCGGGGCGCTTCCGGGGGCGAGACGTCACTATCCAGGACGTCTTCGAGGCGGTCGGCGCGCACGCGGCGGGTCGCATGAGCGCCGCGGACGTGCACGAGCTGGAGGGCGTCGCCTGCCCGGGCGCGGGCGCCTGCGGAGGCCAGTTCACGGCCAACACGATGGCGACGGCGCTCGAGTTCCTCGGCATCAGCCCCGCCGGCCTGAACGAGATCCCGGCCACGCACGCCGCCAAGCCGGCGGCGGCCGAGCAGGCGGGCCGCCTCGCCGTCGACCTCCTGCGTCGCGACATCCGCCCCTCGGACGTGATCACGCCGGACGCGCTCGAGAACGCGATCGCTGCGATCGTCGCCACGGGGGGGTCGACGAACGGGGTTCTGCACCTGCTCGCGATCGCGCACGAGCTCGGCCTCCCGCTCGAGCTCGAGGACTTCGACCGCGTCGCCGCGCGGACGCCCGTCGTCGCCGACCTGAAGCCCGGAGGCCGTTTCGTCGCCGTCGACCTGTACGCCGCGGGCGGGCTCGCGCTCGTGGCACGCGAGCTCGCGAACGGGGGGCTCGCGCACGCGCACGCGCTGAACGTCGACGGGCGCACGCTCGCCGGGATCGCCGGCGGCGTGCGCGAGACGCCCGGCCAGCAGGTCGTCCGTCCGGCGGCCGATCCGATCAAGTCGAGCGGGGGTCTCGCCGTGCTACGCGGCAACCTCGCTCCGGGCGGCGCGATCGCCAAGCTCGTCGGGCACGAGCGCACCCTGCACGAGGGGCCGGCCCGCGTCTTCGACTCCGAGGAGGAGTGTTTCGCGGCGGTGGAGGAGAGTCTCGTCCGACCGGGCGACGTGGTCGTGATCCGCTACGAGGGGCCGGCCGGCGGGCCGGGGATGCGCGAGATGCTGCACGTGACCGGCGCGCTCGTGGGCGCGGGCCTCGGCGACTCGATCGCGCTCGTCACCGACGGCCGCTTCTCGGGGGCGACCCACGGGCTGATGGTCGGCCACGTGGTGCCGGAGGCGGCGCGGGGCGGACCCCTCGCCGCGCTGCAGGACGGCGACACCGTGACGGTCGACATCGAGGCCCGAGAGCTGCGCGTCGCTCTCTCCGACGACGAGCTGGCCGCCCGGCTCGCGACGTGGACTCCGCCCCGGCCGCGCTACGAGCGGGGAGTCTTCGCGAAGTACGCCTCGCTCGTCTCCTCGGCGTCCGAGGGGGCGGTGACGCACCCGCGCGAGCAGGCCTGACCGTCGGGGAGGGCTATCCCTGCAGCTCGGGCAGGGCGCGCTGGATTCCTCTTACCGCTTGCCCGATCCGGTGCTCGTTCTCGACGAGGGCGAAGCGGACGTGTCCGTCGCCGCCCGGACCGAAGCCTGCTCCAGGGCTGACGGCGACGCGCGCCTCCCGCGTGAGCCTGAGCGCGAACTTGTGCGAGCCGAGCGCGCGGTAGGGCTCGGGCAGCGGCGCCCAGACGAACATCGTCCCCCGCGGGCGCTCGACGGGCCAGCCGATCCTGGCGAGGCCGTCGCAGAGGGCGTTTCGCCGCAGGCGGTAGTGCTCGCAGATCTCCGTCGGGTAGTCGGGCGCCTCGTTCAGGGCGATGATCGAGGCGATCTGGATCGGCTGGAACGTGCCGTAGTCGAGGTACGACTTCAGTCGCGCGAGCGCCTGCACGGCGTCGGGGTTCCCGAGCAGGAAGCCGACACGCCAGCCCGCCATCGAGAACGACTTCGTCAGCGTGTAGAGCTCGACCGCCACCTCCTCCGCGCCCGGAACCTGGAGGATCGAGGGCGGGTCGTGCCCGTCGAAGGCGATGTCGGCGTAGGCGAAGTCGTGCACGACGAGCAGCTCGTGCTCGCGCGCGAGCGCGACGATCCTCTCCATGAAAGCGCGGTCCACGACGGCCGTCGTCGGGTTGTGCGGAAAGGAGAGCACGAGCACGCGCGGGCGCGCCCTCGAGCCGGCGAGCGCCTGCTCGAGGGCGCCGAGGAAGTCGTCGCCGCCGAGCTCGACCCGCACGAGCTCCGCGCCGGCGAGGATGGGCGCGAAGTGGTGGATCGGGTACGTCGGCGTCGGTACCACCGCCGCGTCGCCCGGCTCGACGAGCGCCCACATCAGGTGCGCGAGCCCCTCCTTGGCGCCGATCGTCGCGAGCGCCTGGGTCTCGGGATCGAGCTCGACGCCGAAGCGGCGGCGGTAGAGCGCGCAGATCGCCTGGCGGAGCTTCGGGATGCCGCGGCTCGCGGAGTAGCGATGGTTGCGCGGCTTCGCCGCCGCCTCCTGCAGCTTCGCCACCGCGGCGTCGGGAGACGGCAGATCCGGGTTTCCGAAGCCGAGATCGATCACGTCCTCGCCGGCCCGGCGGAGCTCGAGCTTGAGGCGATCCACCTCCGCGAACGCGTACGGCGGTAGCCGCTCGACACGCCGAAACTCCACCGCGAGACGCTACCACCGCCGCTCTCGACGCGGCGCAGCACGCTTTACACTTGAAAGCGTCGGACGCCTCCGCTAGGCTCGCTCCTGCTCGAGCGTCGCCGTAGGCGCTCGCGCGGAAGGCACTGGCGCCTTCAGGAGCTCTGGCTCCTGGGGCGCCTTTTTTGTTGTCCGAGAACGGGAGACGCGATGGTCAAGGTGGAGGCAGTCGTGATTCGCGAGCGGGTCGAGACGGTGATCGACGCGGTCGAGGAGACAACCGGTCACGTCGGTGTGACCGTGATCGAGGCGATCGGGCACGGTCGTCAGCGGGGCGTGACGCACGAGTACCGCGGAAGGGTGTTCGAGTCGCGCTTCCTGCCCAAGGCGCTGCTCGTCTTCGTGGTAGAGGACGGGCTCGCCGGCGAGGTGGTGGAGGCCGTCGTCGACTCCGCGCGGAGCGGCAACGAGTCCGGTGACGGCCTCGTCTGGACGACGCAGGTCGACGACGTCACGCACAACCGGACCGGGAAGCGTCTGGAGGAGGTGGAGGTCGGTGCCTAAGAATCAGGAGCTGCTGATCGCGACGAGCACGATCTGGGTGGTCGTCACCGCAGTGCTCGTCATGTTCATGCAGGCGGGCTTCGCCTTCCTGGAGGCAGGGCTGACGCGGATGAAGAACGCCGGCCACATCGCGGCGAAGAACGTGCTCATCTTCGGCGTCTGCTCGCTCGTCTACTACGCCGTCGGCTTCGGGCTCGCGTTCGGCGGCGGCAACGGGATCGTCGGGACGGACGGGTTCTTTCCCTCGGTCACGGAGCTGATCGCCGTCGGACAGGCGCCGTTCGACTGGTTCTCGGAGATCCCCGGCGCAGCGGGCTACCTGTTCGAGGTCGTGTTCGCCGGCGTGTCGCTCGCGATCGTCTGGGGCGCGATGGCGGAACGGGCGAAGCTGTGGGTGTACTTCGTCTTCGGCGCGGCGTTCACCCTCGTGTACTCGATCACGTCGCACTGGATCTGGAGCCCCAAGGGCTGGCTCTTCGCCAAGGGGATGCAGGACTTCGCCGGCTCGACGGTCGTCCACTACCAGGGCGCGCTCGCGGCGCTCGCCGGAGCGCTTCTGCTCGGGCCGCGGATCGGGAAGTTCGGCACCGACGGGCGGGCGAATCCGATTCCCGGGCACAACATCCCGTATGCCGTCCTGGGGACGCTGATCCTCTGGTTCGGCTGGTTCGGGTTCAATCCCGGCTCGACCCTCTCGGTCGACTTCGGCGGCTTCGGCTACTTCGCGTACGTCGCCCTGACGACGAACATCGCAGCGGGCGCGGGAGCAGTCGGCGGCCTGATCACGGCGTGGCTCGTGCTGAAGAAGCCGGACATCTCGATGATGCTGAACGGCGTGATCGCGGCGCTCGTGGCGGTCACGGCGGCGTCGGGCTTCGTCGCGCCGTGGGCAGCCGTCGTGATCGGCCTCGTCGCGGGCGGGATCGCGGTCGTCGGCGTGATCGCGGTCGAGCGGATCGGGATCGACGATCCGATCGGCGCGGTCGCCGTGCACGGCATGGCCGGGGTCTGGGGCACGCTCGCGACCGGCCTGTTCGCCGTGCCGCTCCTCGCGAAGAACCTCGAGACGGGAACGGGTGGACTCGTCTACACGGGCAGCTTCCATCAGCTCGGTGTTCAGATCGTGGGACTGCTCGCCGTCGGCGTGTGGACGTTCAGCGCGTCGTTCGCGATCCTCTGGACGCTGAAGAAGCTGTGGGGGATCCGCGTCGAGGAAGACGCCGAGACGGCGGGGCTCGACGTGTCCGAGCACGGGATGTGGGGCTATCCCGAGTTCTATATTCCGGTGCCCGGCGGCTACGGAGCCGAGGCGCACGGGCATCTCGCGGGGGCGGCGCTCCGCGAACGGACGTCTCACGCGGAGCCGAGGCCGGAGGTGGCGGTCCGCGAGCCCGCATAGGTCGGCGGGGAGGGCCTCCCGAGCAGGGAGGCCCTCCCTCCGGTCGCAGCGAGGACCGCCGTGGACTCGCCGGTGAGTGAGCGAGATGTCGCGATGACGGCGGAGCACGTCCGGGACGGCCCGAGGGCCTGTGGCACGCGCGCCGGGAGCAGGGCGGAGTAGGGGATGCCGCAACACCTCTGGCTCTTCCTGGTCGGCTCGCTGGTGATCACGCTCGTGCCCGGCGCCGACATGGCGCTCATCACCCGCCAGGTCCTCACCCGCGGCCGCGCCGCCGCGCAGGCGACGATCGGCGGCAACGTCTCGGGCCTCGTCGTCCATACCGTCGCGCTCGGCGCGGGTCTGTCGGCGCTCATCGTCGCCTCTGCGACCGTCTACACGGCCGTCAAGCTCGCCGGCGCCGCCTACCTCGTCTATCTCGGGCTGCAGTCGCTCCGGCAGGCGCGGCGAACGCGCTCGGACTCGACGGGGGCGGCGACGCGGCCCGAGCGGAGGGCGCGCGGCAGTGCCTACCTGCAGGGCCTGATCAGCACCGTCCTCAACCCGAAGCCGGGTCTCTTCTTTCTCAGCTACCTGCCGCAGTTCATCGACCGGCACCACTCGATCGTGCTCCAGGTGGCTCTCCTGGGCGGTATCCACATCCTCCTCGGCTTCGTGTGGCTGACGGTGTACGCCTCGCTCGTCTCGCGTCTGAAGGCGGTCGTCACCCGCCCGCACGTGAGGGCGAGGATGGAGCAGATCAGCGGCGCCGTTCTCGTCGCGCTCGGCCTGCGGGTGGCGCTCGAGCGCTGACGACCCCTCGGGGACGGTCCCTCTCGTGGCCCGGCGGCGAGCGGGGTTGCGCGAGTGTCCCCGAGGACGTAGTCTTCTCCGCCTCATGACGCCCGCGCGCATCGGCACGTTTGAGGGTCTTGCCATCGTGCGCGCGCGTTCGCGCTAGTCGGCCCTTCGCTCCTCCCGCCCCGCCGACTAGCAGCCGAAGAGGCGGGAGAGGCGGTCGGTAGTCCATGACGCTCGCTGCCCTCCGCTGCCGCCAGTGCGAGCGCTCCCACGCCGTGCGCCCGCTCGCAGCCTGCCCGGCGTGCCAGGGGCCGCTCGACGCGGAGTACGCGTGGAGCGGGCGGCCGCGCTCCGGACCCCGGACGCGGCCCCGCCCGCGCGGTCGCCACGGCTCGCTCCTCTCCCACGCGTCGGAGGGGTCCGAGCCGCTGAGCATGACGCCGCTCGTCGGCGGAGGCCGGCTCGCCGCTGGCCTCGGCGTCGATCTTCGGCTCAAGCTCGAGGGGGCCAATCCCACTCATTCGTTCAAGGATCGGATGGCCGCGAGCGCGGTGGCCGCCGCGGAGACCTTCGGCCTGGAGACGGTCTGCTGCGCCTCCACGGGACATCTCGGGGAGGCGATCGCGGCCCGGTGCGCGGTGAGGGGGCTGGAAGCCGTCATCCTCTGCCCCGCCGGCGAGACGCCCACCTGGCCGACCGCAGCCGGTGGCGCCACCATCGTCGGCGTGCGCGGCAGCTTCGACGACTGCCTGCGGCTCGAGCGCGGGCTCGAGTCGCTGTTTCCGTGGGGTTTCGTGGAGGGGAACCTGCACCCCTTCGCGGTCGAGGGGGTGAAGCACATCGCCTACGAGGTCGCGGAGCAGCTCGACGGCCGCCTCCCCGACGCGGTCGTCTGCCCGCTCGCCTCCGGGACGCTGTTCGCGAAGCTCGCCCAGGGCTTCGCCGAGCTGAGCGAGCTCGGTCTCGTCGAGGGGCCGCGGCCGCGGCTCTACGGCGGCCAGGCCGGGGGGTGCGGGCCGCTCGCGAGCGCGTGGGCGGACAACCGGCCGCCCTCGCGCGTCCGACCGAACACGCTCGCGCGCTCGCTCGCGGTCGGCGACCCGGTCTCGGGCGAGCTGGCGGTCGGCGCGGCACGCATCTCCGGCGGCGGGATCCACGCGGTTCCGGAGGACGAGATCGCGGCAGCCACGGCCTTCCTGGCCGAGACGACCGGTGTCCTCGCGGACTCGGCCGGCGGGGTCGCGGTGGGAACCCTGCTCGAGCTGGTCGGGAGGGGGGCGATCGCAGAGGGCGAGCGCGTCGTCCTCGTCGTCACCGGCGCCGAGCTCGGGCCGTCGTCTCTCGAGCAGGGCGGCGGCGCGATCGAGATCGACCCGACGGTCGAGGACTTCCTCGCGGCGCTCGGGCTCGAGGAGCGCCCGGGCTCGCTCGTCGCCTGACCCGGGCGCTGCCGGGAAGAGACCTCAGGCGCGGGTTGACGTCCGCGCCGTCGCTGCCTCCGGCACGAGCCACGAGCGGCCGAACTTCCGCATCGCCCTGATGATCGGCATCAGCTCGCGGCCCTTGTCGGTGAGCTCGTACTCGACGCGCGGAGGCGATTCCGGGTAGCTGTGCCGGCGCACGATCCCTGCCTTCTCGAGCGCGCGCAGGCGCTCGGCGAGCGTGCGAGTGCTGATCCCGGTCAGGGACTGCTCGAGGTAGCGGAAGCGGCGGGTGCCGCCGGCCAGGTCGTAGATGATCAGCGCGGTCCACTTGGCGCCGATGATGTCCGCCGAGGCGGAGACGGCGTCCCGTGCCTCGTCGGTCCTCTCGGCTGCGCCGGTCGCCATCGGCGTCATCCTAGCGCCGTTTCGCCTCGCCGCGCGCCCGGGCGAGCGCTCACCGCGAGCTCGCGGTCTCGGGCGCGGCCGCGTGCTCGGTGCCCTCCGCCTCGGCCTCCAGCCGCCCGACGTCCTCCTTCGGCCGCACGGCCCGGAAAGAATGCCGAGCCTCCGTCCAGCGCTCGAGCAGCGCGCCCGCGAGGCGCGAGTCGGTCAGCTCGCGGTGGCGCGCCAGCAAGCCGCGGACGCGCGCGTCGTCGCGCTCGTCGAGCTCGCCTGCGACGACGAGCTCGCCGTTCAGGCGCAGGGGCAACCGCTCGTCGGGGTCGTAGACGAATGCCTCTCCGCCTGTCATCCCGGCCGCGAGGTTCCGGCCGAACGGGCCGAGCACGACGACCGTTCCGCTCGTCATGTACTCGCAGGCGTTGCTCCCGACGCCCTCGACGACGGCGGTGGCGCCCGCGTTCCTGACGGCGAAGCGCTCGCCCGCGCTGCCGGCGCAGAAGAGCTCTCCGGCCGTGGCGCCGTAGAGAGCCGTGTTGCCGAGCAGGCAGGGGGCGCCCGCGTCGTTCGCCGGCGGGCGGACGACGATGCGCCCGCCGCTCAGGCTCTTGCCCGCGTAGTCGTTCGCCTCACCGTCGAGCACCAGCTCGAGCCCGTCCGTGAGGAAGGCGCCGAAGCTCTGCCCGGCGACCCCGGCGAGGCGCACCCGGCGAGGCGGCTCGCCGGCCCGCCCCGCGCGGGCGCGGGCGCCCGCGAGACGGGTGCCGACCGCTCGGTCGACGTTGCGAATCGGGAGGACGGCCTGCTCGTCGAGCGGCTCGGCCAGCAGCCGCTCGCCGAGCTCGCCCCCCGTCACGGCCGGCCGCTCGACCCCGGTGAAGCGGCGGGGAGCTCCGGGCGCCGCGAGGAGCGCGTCGAGGTCGAGCAGGTCGGCTCGGTCCCCGCCCCGTCGGCGCCGGCGAAGCAGGTCGCTCCTGCCGATCGCCTCCTCGAGCGTCCGCAGGCCGAGCCCGGACAGGTGACGTCGCACCTCCTCGGCCACGAGCAGGAGGTAGTTCTCGATCATCTCGGGGACGGCGGCGAACTTCGCGCGCAGCTCGGGCCGCTGCGTGGCGATCCCGACCGGGCACGTGTCGACGTGGCACGAGCGCACCATCAGGCAGCCCTCGGCCAGGAGGAGCGCCGTGCCGAAGCTGACCTCGTCGGCCCCGAGGAGCGCCGCCAGGAGGACGTCGCGGCCGGACTTGATGCCGCCGTCCACGCGCACGCGGACGCGGCCGCGGAGGCCGTTCTCGACGAGCGCGCGCTGCACGTCGACCAGGCCGAGCTCCCACGGCAGTCCCGCTCCCTTGATCGAGCTGAGCGGGCTCGCGCCGGTGCCGCCGTCCGCCCCGGCGACGTGGACGACGTCCGCGAGCGCCTTGACGACTCCGGCCGCCACGATGCCGACGCCCGCCTGGGCGACGAGCTTCACCGAGACGTCGGCCTCGGGACTCACCTGACGGAGGTCGAAGACGAGCTGTGCCAGGTCCTCGATGGAGTAGATGTCGTGGTGGGGAGGGGGCGAGATCAGGGCGACGCCCGGGCGGGTGTGGCGGAGCCGCGCGATCTCCCGCGTCACCTTGTGACCGGGGAGCTGGCCTCCCTCGCCCGGCTTCGATCCCTGCGCGATCTTGATCTGCAGCTCGTCCGCGAAGGCCGCGTACTCGGCCGTCACGCCGAAGCGGCCGGAGGCGACCTGCTTGATGCGCGAGTTCCGCTCGCTGCGGAAGCGAGCCGGGTCCTCTCCGCCCTCCCCGCAGTTCGAGCGGGCGCCGAGCCGGTTGAAGGCGATCGCGATCGTCTCGTGCGCCTCGGCCGAGAGCGCTCCGTGCGACATGCCGCCGCTCGAGAAGCGCTTCACGATCTCCGTCGCCGGCTCGACCTCCGCCAGCGGGACCGCCGGCCCCGCCGGGCTCGGCTCCAGCAGGTCTCGCACCTCCATCGGCTCACGCTCGTTGACGAGCTCGGCAAACTTCGCGTAGGCGTCCCAGCCCCGGGCGACCACCGCCCTCCGCAGCGCGTGCGCGGCTGCGACGTCTTCCGTACGAGCGGCGGCGTGCAGCGCCTCGACCACCTCGGGCCGGGTCGCGTGCGGCTCGCCGCCCTTCCGGTACTTGACGTAGCCGGGGTTCTCGAGCCGCGGTCGCTCGCCGGCCGCGGCGGCCGCCCGGCCGAGTGCCTCGGCCTCGAGCTCCCGCAGCCCGACGCCGCCCCCCGACGACGGCGTGCCGGGAAAGGCGCGCCGCACCAGCCCCTCTTCCAGCCCGAGCGTCTCGAAGATCTGGGCGCCGCAGTAGCTCGCGACGTCCGCGATCCCCATCTTCGACATCACCTTGAGCACGCCGTCCTCGAGCGCCCGACGAAAGCGCAGCTGAGCCTCGGCCACGGAGGGCCGGTCGCCGCCGAGCCGATCGGC
>JBBSIG010000066.1:0-12202 GCA_038232215.1 Gaiellales bacterium
GAGCGCCATGATCTTCGGCAGGCCGCACTGGTGGAGCTTCAGATACGGGCCCGAGACGATCACCGAGCGGCCGGAGTAGTCGACGCGCTTGCCGAGCAGGTTCTGGCGGAAGCGCCCCTGCTTGCCCTTCAGCATGTCGGAGAGCGACTTCAGCGGCCTGTTGCCCGGGCCGGTGACGGCGCGGCCGCGGCGACCGTTGTCGAACAGGGCGTCGACGGCCTCTTGGAGCATGCGCTTCTCGTTGTTGACGATGATCTCCGGCGCGCCGAGGTCGAGCAGCCGCTTGAGGCGGTTGTTCCGGTTGATCACGCGGCGGTAGAGGTCGTTCAGGTCGCTCGTCGCGAAGCGGCCGCCGTCGAGCTGCACCATCGGGCGAAGCTCCGGCGGGATCACCGGGACCGCCTCGAGAATCATCCACTCCGGCCGGTTCTCGGACGTCACGAACGCCGACACGACCTTGAGCCTCTTGATCGCCCGCTGCTGCTTCTGACCCTTGGAGGTCTTGATCGTGTCGCGCAGCGACTGAGACTCGGCTCCGAGGTCGAGGTCCTTCAGCAGCTCGCGGATCGACTCAGCCCCCATGCCGCCCCTGAAGTAGACGCCGAAGCCGTACGGCGAGCCGAAGCGGTCCTTGAGCTCGCGGAAGAGCTGCTCGTCGTTCACGATCTTCTTCGGCTCGAGCTCCTTGAACAGGAGCCACGTCTCCTCGAGGCGACGCACGGAGTCGACCGCGGCCTCGCGCGCGTCCTCCCGGCGCGACTCCATGTCGAGGTACATCTCGCGCACCTTCAGCGACCACTGGACGATCGCGTCGAGATCCTCCTTGCGGATCTTCCCGTCCGTGCGCAGGCAGAGGTCGTTCGCGAGCTCGCGAAGGTCGCTGTCGTCGTCCGCGCTCTCGAGGACGTCGCGGAGGAGGCCGTTGCCGACGTCCCGCACCTTCTCGAGGTTCTTCGCGTCGACGCTCGCGACGATCTCGCCGTCCTCCCCGGAGAGGTCGCCGCCCGTGAGCAGCGCCTCGGTGATCCGGTTCAGGTGCTTCGTGATCGCGCCCTTCTTCGAGCCGGTCGCGCCCTCGACGTCGTGGCGGAGCGGCGCGAGCGCGTCGCGAATCTGCTGCGCGGCGGCGGCCACGTTCTCGAGCTCGCGGGGCGAGAGCTTGCGATCCTCGCGGATCGCTTCGTTCCGGACGAGCTCCCGGATCTTCTTCGAGTCCTCCGTCGTGATCTTCGTGCTCAGGCCGGGAAACATCTTGCCGGCGAGCTCTCGCGACTCCTCGAGCGTGGGCAGGCCCTGCTCCTCGGCCCAGTTGGCGAGGCCCCGGGCCCAGAAGTCGTCGTCCTCGTCGAAGTCGCGCACCTTGCCCTTGGCGAAGAAGTCACGGCGGCGGCTCAGCCGGTCCTCGAGGGCGGCGAGCGCCTCGTCGCGGTCGACGTAGATGCGCTCGGACTCGGCGCGCACCTTGTCCTCGAGATCGGCGAGATCGGCCGCCCGCTTCTCCACGTCGACGGCGGTGACGATCGAGGCCGCGAAGTAGAGCACCTTCTCGAGCTCGCGCGGCGCGATGTCGAGCAGGTAGCCGATGCGGCTCGGTACACCCTTGAAGAACCAGATGTGCGAGACCGGCGCGGCGAGGTCGATGTGGCCCATGCGCTCCCGGCGCACCTTCTGTCGCGTCACCTCGACGCCGCAGCGCTCGCAGATGATGCCCTTGTAGCGGACGCGCTTGTACTTGCCGCAGTAGCACTCCCAGTCGCGCGTGGGACCGAAGATGCGCTCGCAGAAGAGCCCGTCGCGCTCGGGCTTCAGGGTCCGGTAGTTGATGGTCTCGGGCTTCGTGACCTCACCGGAGGACCAGTCGCGGATCTGCTTGCTGGAGGCGAGGCCGATCCGGATAGCGTCGAAGTCGTTTATATCGATCAAGTTTCGTGCGCCTCTCTTCTCGTTAATGGATCCCGCGCAGACCCTCGCGGGCTGCGCCCGCGAGGCCTTCGAGCTGGCTCACAATGACCCGTGACTTCAGCTCGCTCAATCTTCTAGTTCGAGATTTGGTGCCAGATCGGCCTCGGCGGCGAGCGGGCCCGCCTGCTCCTGCGCCTCCTCGCCGGCCTCCTCGCTCGACGAGAGATCGACGTCGGCCAGGTCGCCGAGCGCCTCGTCGGCCGGAACGGTCAGCTCGCCCGTCTGGTCGACGCGCTCCTGACCCTCCTCGAGCTCCTGCGCCTCCGGCTGCCTGGCGGCGGCCCGGAGCGAGCCCGGAGAGAGGTCGATCCCGAGCTCCTCGGCCGCGCGGAGCAGCTCGTCGTCCTCCTCCCGGACCTCGACCTCCGTGCCCTCGTCCGAGAGCACGTGCACGTCGAGCGCGAGGGACTGCATCTCCTTCAGCAGCACCTTGAAGGACTCGGGGATCGACGGCTCGGCGATGTTCTCGCCCTTGACGATCGCCTCGTACGCCTTCACACGGCCGACGGTGTCGTCGGACTTGATCGTCAGCATCTCCTGCAGCGTGTACGCGGCGCCGTAGGCCTCGAGCGCCCAGACCTCCATCTCTCCGAAGCGCTGGCCGCCGAACTGCGCCTTGCCGCCGAGCGGCTGCTGCGTGACGAGCGAGTACGGACCCGTCGAGCGGGCGTGGATCTTGTCGTCCACGAGGTGGAGCAGCTTCAGGATGTACATGAACCCGACCGTCACCTTCTGCTCGTACGGCTCGCCGGTCTTCCCGTTGAAGAGCCGCACCTTGCCGGAGGTCATCCGGCCGGCCGGCCGCTTCGGGTCGATCGAGAACGTGACGGGTGAGTCGGAGTTGTCCCGCGCCCACTTGACGAGCGCCGCGTCGACGTCGGCCTCGCTGGCGCCGTCGAACACCGGGGTGGCGATCGGGGTCGGGTGCGGGGCGTTGATCGGGCTCTTGCGCGTCCCGTTGGTCGAGAGCTCCGCCATCCCGTCCTCGGCGAAGACGCCGTGCGCCGCCGCCCAGCCGAGGTGCGTCTCGAGGATCTGCCCGATGTTCATCCTGCTGGGGACGCCGAGCGGATTCAGGATCACGTCGACGGGACGCCCGTCCTCGAGGAAGGGCATGTCCTCCTCGGGCACGATCTTCGAGATGACGCCCTTGTTGCCGTGACGGCCGGCGAGCTTGTCGCCCTCCGAGATCTTGCGCTTCTTCGCCACGTAGACGCGAACGAGCTCGTTGACGCCCGGAGACAGGTCGTCGCCGGCCTCGCGCGAGAATGTCTTCACGTCGATCACCTTGCCGCCCTCGCCGTGGGGCACCTTGAGCGAGGTGTCGCGCACCTCGCGCGCCTTCTCCTTGAAGATGGCGCGGATCAGCTTCTCCTCGGCGGTCAGCTCGGTCTCGCCCTTCGGCGTCACCTTGCCGACGAGCAGGTCTCCGGAGCCCACCTCGGCTCCGATCCGGATCACTCCCCGCTCGTCGAGGTCCGCGAGCGACTCCTCGGAGCGGTTCGGGATGTCGCGCGTGATCTCCTCGTCGCCGAGCTTCGTCGAGCGGGCGTCGATCTCGTACTCGTGGATGTGGATCGAGGACAGCACCTCGTCCTTCACGAGCCGCTCGCTCAGCACGATCGCGTCCTCGAAGTTGTAGCCCTCGAACGGCATGAACGCGACGAGGAGGTTGGCTCCGAGCGCGAGCTCGCCGCGGTCGGTCGAGCTCCCGTCCGCGAGCACCTGCTCCGCCTTCACCTTCTCGCCGAGCTGGACGATCGGCTTGTGGTGGATGAGCGTGCCCTGGTTGGAGCGCATGAACTTCGTCAGCGGGTACTCGTCCTTGCCGTCCTTCGCCTCCACGACGACCTTCTCGGCGTCGACGTCGACGACCGAGCCCGCCCGCTTCGCGAGCACGACGTCGCCCGTGTCGATCGCGGCGCGGTACTCGAGGCCTGTCCCCACGAGCGGGGCTTGCGTGATCATCAGCGGCACCGCCTGCCGCTGCATGTTCGCTCCCATCAGCGCTCGGTTGGCGTCGTTGTGCTCGAGGAACGGGATCAGCGCCGTGGCGACCGAGACGATCTGCGCCGGGGCCACGTCCATGTAGTCGACGTCCTCCGGGCGGGCCGTGACGGCCTCGCCCTCGCGCGAGCGGCAGAGCACCTGGCCGTCGAGGAACTTCGACGTCTTGTCGTCGAGCGGCGCGGAGGCCTGGGCGATCGTGAACCGCTCCTCCTCGGAGGCGTCGAGGTATACGATCTCGTCGCTCACCTTGCCGTTCTTCACGGCCCGGTACGGCGTCTGGATGAAGCCGAACTCCGAGACGGTCGCCATCGAGGCCAGCGAGCCGATCAGCCCGATGTTCGGGCCCTCGGGCGTCTCGATCGGGCACATGCGCCCGTAGTGCGTCGGGTGCACGTCGCGCACCTCGATCGGGGCGCGCTCCCGTGTGAGACCACCCGCGCCGAGCGCCGAGAGCCGGCGGCGGTGCGTGAGGCCCGAGAGCGAGTTCGTCTGATCCATGAACTGCGACAGCTGCGAGGAGCCGAAGAACTCCTTCAGCGCCGCGACCACCGGGCGGATATTGATGATCGTCTGCGGGGTGATCGTGTCGACGTCCTCCGTGGTCATCCGCTCGCGGACGACGCGCTCCATGCGGTAGAGCCCGACGCGGAACGCCTCCTGGATCAGCTCGCCGACCGTGCGCAGGCGCCGATTGCCGAAGTGCTCGTACTCGTCGAGCTCGCCGCGGATGGGATCGCGGCTCATCGCGATCGCGTCGGCGGCGAAGTCCCGCGACTCCGGATCGACTCCGAGCCGCTCGGGCAGCTCGACCAGCTTGCGGACGAGCGAGAGGATGTCCTGGGTCGTGAGAACGCGCACGCCGTCCGGGACGTCGACCTCGAGCCGCTGGTTCAGCTTGTAGCGCCCGACCTTCGTGAGGTCGTACCGCTTCGGGTCGAAGAAGAGAGCCTTCAGCAGGTTGCGCGCGTTGTCGAGCGTCGGCGGCTCACCCGGGCGCTGCTTCTTGAAGACCTCGATCAGCGCCTCCTCCTCGCGCGTGGAGGGATCCTTCTCCAGCGTGTTGAGGATGTAGATCGAGTTCCCGAAGAGCTCGAGGATCGCCTCGTTCGAGCTCGTGTCCAGCTTGAACCCGGTGGTCGGGTCCTCCTCGGGCAGCGCGCGCAGGAGCGTGGTGATCGGCAGCTTCCGCTTGCGGTCGATGCGGGCGAAGACGATCCCCTTCTTGTCGATCTCGAGCTCGAGCCACGAGCCACGGGAGGGCATGAGATTGGCCGTGAAGACCTGCTTCGTCGAGTCCTTCGGCTCCATCAGATAGGCGCCCGGGCTGCGCACGAGCTGCGTGACGATCACGCGCTCGGTGCCGTTGATGATGAAGGTGCCCCACTCGGTCATCATCGGGAAGTCCCCCATGAAGACCGTCTGCTCGCGGATCTCGCCCGTGTCCTTGTTCACGAAGCGCACGGTCATCGAGAGCGGGGCCTGGTAGGTCAGGTCCTTCTCGCGGCACTCCTTGATCGAGAACTGCGGCTGGCCGAACTTGTAGGCGCCGAACTCGACGGCGAGCGAGCCGGTGTAGTCCTCGATTGGCGAGATGTCGTTGATCGTCTCGCGGAGGCCGTCCTCGAGGAACCACTCGAAGGAGGCCTTCTGGATGTCGATCAGGTTGGGCAGGTCGAGAACGTGCTTCAGGCGTGAGAAACTCGTGCGCGCGCGAGGCGCAGCAACCCTGCTGGTCAAGTGAGGCAGCCTCCCTTAGAAGAACCGGCGTGCGAGATGGACGGACGAACGAGCGGCGTGCGAGATAGGACAGGCGGAGCGGCGCAACCTGCCAGGGTACCGGAAGGTGACCCCTCGCCGCAAACCCATCCCCTCCCGGGACCGAGCGAGCGGAAGACAGCCTAGCGCACGGCCCAGGGGCCTGTCCAAGAAGCCCTTCCGGGCTGCCCTCTTGGACGGGCCCCTGAGCGAAAAGAGGGGCTTCACGGCCCCTCTTCGCACTCGACGCCGGAACGAGCTACGGCGTCGTGGTGGTGCCGGTGGTCGTCGTGCTCGAGCAGCCGCCGGCGCCGGCGAGCGTGTCGCCGTGGCGCATGTGGGCAGGAACGGCGTTCTTGCTCACCTCGATCCGGACACGCTTCCCGGAGCCCGTCTTGTGACGGAGAGCCACTTTCCGGTCGCCGTGCTTGCTCGTCGTCAGACGCGCGCGGAGACGAAAACGTGCGCTTCGGCCGCGAAGAACCCTCGTCCGAGGGACGCCGGCCCGCCTGGGTCAGGCGGGCCGGCTCTCGGTGTCTCGCTACTTGATCTCGACGCTCGCTCCGGCCTCCTCGAGCTGCGCCTTGATCGAGTCCGCCTCGTCCTGCGCCACGCCCTCCTTCACGGGCTTCGGCGCGGAATCCACGAGATCCTTCGCCTCCTTGAGGCCGAGGCTCGTGAGCGCGCGGACGACCTTGATCACCTGGATCTTCTTCTCGCCCGCACCGGTGATCACGACGTCGAAGGCCGTCTGCTCCTCCTCCGCCGCACCCGCGCCGTCGCCGCCGGCTGCCGGGACGGGCGCCGCGGCCATCGGAGCGGCGGCCCTGACGCCCCACTCCTCCTCGAGCGCGTTCTTCAGCTCGACCAGCTCGAGCACGGTCATCTTGCCGAGCTGATCGACGAGCTTTGCGGTATCCGTAGCCATCTTCCTACTCCTCTCCTTGCTCTCTGAGTTGATCGATGCGAGCCTCGACGACGCCGACGAGGTCTCGCAGGGGGGCGGCGAAGATGCCGACGACCGTCGTCAGCGGGCCGGCGAGCACCCCCACGGCCTGCGCGTGCAGCACTTCGGCCGGCGGCAGCTTCGCGAGGCTGTCGACCTGCTCGGCCGTCAGCGCGACGCCCTCGAGCACGCCGCCCCGGACCGCCAGGATCCGTGTGGTCCTGGCCGCCTCGCTGAAGGCCTTCGCGACGGCGACCGGGTCGCCGTCCGACTCGAGGAACGCTATAGCGGACGGCCCCTCGAGCAGCGCGAGCAGCGCGTCGGCACCCGCCGCCTCGGCAGCCCGGCGGGTGAGCGTGTTCTTCACCACGGCGAACCGGGCGCCGTGCTTCAGCAGCTCCCCTCGCAGCCCGTCGATCTGCAGCATCGTCAGCCCGCGGTAGTCGGCGACGATGAGCGTCTGCGAGCGGCGAAGCCGCTCCGCCAGCTCGGCCACGACCTGCTCCTTGTCTTCCTTCTTCATGGGATCACCTTCTCTCTCGTTGCCCGCACGGACGGCGGGCTCGGCAGAAGGCGATCCTTCGTGACCAAGCCGCCTCGGCCGGACTTCCGCTCGCACTGCGAGCTGCCGGCTGTCTCGGGCGGACGGTTCTCGGCTAGGCGGGTACGGCCTGCGCCCCCTCCAGCTCCTCGGCGATGCCGCGGGTCCGGGCCGGATCGACGTGGATGCCCGGCCCCATCGTGCTCGTCAGCGTGATCTGCTGGATGTAGCGTCCCTTGGCCGCCGACGGCTTCGCGCGGACGATCTCCTCGACGAGCGCCGCGTAGTTCTCCACGAGCTGCCGCTCCTCGAAGCTCTTCTTGCCGATCGCGACGTGGACGTTCGCACCACGATCGGTGCGGTACTCGAGCTTTCCGGCCTTTGCCTCGCGTACGGCCTTGCCCACGTCGAACGTGACCGTGCCGGTCTTCGGGTTCGGCATCAGCCCACGGGGGCCGAGGATCCTGCCGAGCCGGCCGACCGTTCCCATCTGATCCGGGGTCGCGATCGCGACGTCGAAGTCGGTGAACCCGCCCTCGACCTTGGCGGCCAGCTCGGCGGCTCCGACGACGTCCGCGCCCGCCTCCTCGGCCTCCCTCGCCTTGTCGCCCTCGGCGAAGACCGCGACCCGCGTCTCGCGCCCCGTTCCGTGCGGCAGCATGAGCGTCCCGCGCAGCTGCTCGTCGGCGTGGCGAACGTTGAGCCCGAGGCGGAAGTGCACCTCGACGGTCTCGTCGAACTTCGACGTCTGTAGCTCACGCAGCAACCGGACCGCCTCGACCGGCGAGTACTCGTGCTCGCGATCGACCTGGCTGCGCGCGTTGCGGTAGCTCTTGCCGTGCATCAGGCCTCGACCTCCACGCCCATCGAGCGAGCGGTGCCCGCGACGACCTGCATGGCCTGATCCACGTCGCGCGCGTTCAGATCCTCGAGCTTCGTCTCGGCGATCGAGCGCAGCTGGCTCCGCGTCAGACGTCCGACCTTCGTGCGGTTCGGCTCGCCGGAGCCCTTCTCCACGCCGAGCGCTTCCTTGATCAGCACCGCGGCCGGGGGCGTCTTCGTGATGAAGGTGAACGAGCGATCCTCGAAGACCGTGATCTCCACGGGGGTGATGCGCCCGTTCGCCTGCGCGGTCTGGGCATTGAAGGTCTTGCAGAACTCCATGATGTTGACGCCGTGCTGACCGAGCGCGGGCCCCACCGGCGGAGCCGGGTTCGCCTGCCCGCCGGGAATCTGCAGCTTGATGGTTGTCAGAACTTTCTTCGCCACGTGCGTCCTCTTAGTCGATCTTCTTGACCTGGTCGAAAGCGAGCTCCACCGGCACCTGGCGCTCGAAGATGTCGACCAGCACCTTGAGCTTCTGCTGATCGGGGTTGACGTCGACGATCTCGCCGTCGAAGTCGGACAGCGGCCCCGAGGTTACCTTCACCGACTCGCCGAGCGAGAACTCGACCCGAGCACGCTGGCGGTCGCCGCTCGGAGTGCCGGTGTGCAGGATCCGGTCGACCTCGGGCTGCGCGAGCGGCACGGGCGACGAGCCGGCGCCGACGAAGCCCGTCACGCCGGGTGTGTTCTTCACGAGCGACCACGCCTCGTCGGAGAGATCCATGTTCACGAGCACGTATCCCGGCAGCACGCGCTTCTCGGACTGCACCTTCTGGCCGTCCTTGGTCTCGATCACCTGCTCGGTGGGGACGACGACCCGCCGGAAGCGGGGCGCCTGGTTCATCGAGACGATCCGGTGCTCGAGGTTCGCCTTCACCTTGTTCTCATGCCCGGAATAGGTGTTGATCACGTACCAGCGGAACATCGTGTCGCCTACTGACCGAGGAGGACGTTCTGGACGAAGTGCTTGAACACGATGTCGGCGCCGTACAGGTAGGCACCCACGATCAGGCAGGCGATCAGGACGACGGCGGTGCCCTGCACGACCTGTGCCTGACCCGGCCACTCGACCTTCTGCAGCTCGCCCCACGACTCTCCGATGAACTTGCGGGTGCCTCCGCCGGGGACTCGGCGCTGGCCGCCCTGACTCTTGACGGGCTGACTCGCCGGCCGCGCCTGCGCCTGACGGCTGCGCGCCCGCGCGACGGCGCCCGAGCTCTCGCCTGCGCCCGCCTGCGTCCTGCGGGCGCGACGCTGCTGACGCGTCGGTCGGGCCACGCTAGCGCGTCTCCCTGTGCGGCGTGTGCCGTCCGCACCAGCGGCAGTACTTCTTGAACTCCACGCGGTCCGGGGTGTTCCGCTTGGACTTGTTCGTCTGGTAGTTCCGCCGCTTGCACTCCGTGCAGGCGAGCGTGATTGCGACTCTGACTCCGGTTGCCATGATTCCTCTGTCTAGTAGCGCGAAGAGATAGCGGCGGCAGGACTCGAACCTGCGACACGCGGATTATGATTCCGCTGCTCTAACCAACTGAGCTACGCCGCCGCGCGCCCGAGAGTGTAGCGGATCCTCGGAGGAGCCTCGCGGCGAGCTCTCCGCCGGGACCTCGCCAGGGGCGCTCCTCGTAGAGCAGACGTGCACCGTCGTGAGTTTCTCCTCGCCGCCGCGGCCGCGCCGCTCGCCCTCGGGCCCGTCCCACGGGCCCTGGCAGCTCGGACGGGCGGCGGCACGCCGCTCGCGCTCGTCACCGCCGATACGGAGGCGCGCATCGCGGCCGTCGAGCTGCTCGGCGGGCGGGTGCACAGCTTCGTCGAGACGCTGCCGGGGCCACGGAGCATCGAGGCGGCCGCCGGGGAGACGGCGATCGTCGCCCACACGGACGAGGGAGCCGTGTCCCTGCTCGACGGCGTCACGCTAGAGGTTCGTCGGGTGCTCCGCGGGTTCGGCGCACCCCGCTACACCGCCGCCCGGGCAGACGGCCGCCTCGCGTATGTCACCGACTCTGCGAGCGGCGAGCTCGCCGTTCTCGACCTCCGGCGTGGACGCGTCGTCCACCGCATCCAGCTCGGCGGACCGGCCCGGCACGTCACGCTCGACCCGACGGGCAGGACGCTCTGGGTGGCGCTGGGCTCCAAGGCACGGACGATCGCGGTCGTGGACGTCCGCGATCCGCGCCGAGCTCGACTGGCACATCGCGTCCATCCCCCGTTTCTCGCCCACGACGTCGGCTTCAGCCCGGTCGGCGGACGGGTCTGGGTCACCTCGGGAGACAGAGAGAGGATCGCGGTGTACGACTCGCGCGTTGGGCGCGTTCTCTTCACCCTCGCGGCCGACGCACCGCCGCAGCACGTGACCTTCGCAGGCGGCTCCGCGTACGTGACGAGCGGCGACGACGGAACGCTTCGGGTGCACGCTCAGCGGGACGGCCGGCTGCTGCGGTCGACCCGCGTGCCGGTCGGCTCGTACAACGTGCAGCAGGGCTGGGGTCGAATCCTCACCCCCTCGCTGGAGCGCGGCACGCTCTGCATCCTCGACGGGCGCGGACGGCTCGTCAGCAGCCTCCGGGTCGCGCCGTCGTCCCACGACGCGTGCTTCGTCATGAGCCGCTGAGCCGAGGCGCGAATCCGACCGCACGGCGGGCATCAAGCAGCGGCTCGTTTCGTCCGATACAGCAGAGACGATGCCGAGCCCCCCGGCAGAACGGTCGCCGCACCTCGTCCTGCGCTTCGCCCTCTACACCGGGCTGGCGCTCCTCGCGGCGGCGCTCGCGATCGTCTGGTTCGTTCGCCGGGACGCGCAGGTGCGCGCCGAGCGCGCGGTCGGGTTCCACGCGCAGTTCATCGCGGACACCATCCTGCGCGACCACCTCGCGCCCCAGGATCTGACGGCGCCCGTGCACGGCCAGAGGCTCCGCCAGCTCGACGATCTGATGCGACGCGAGGTCCTGCGGGGAGGCGCGCTGCGCGCCAACCTCTACTCGAGGTCGGGCGTCGTCACCTACTCGAGCGACCACTCCCTGATCGGAGGCAGGCCGATCGACGCGAAGGTGGGCCCGGCGCTCGTCGGCCTCATCGACCAGGAGACCTCGCACCTGAACGAGGAGGGCGGGGAGGGCGAGAACCCGAGGATCCTCGAGGCCTACGTGCCGCTGCTGGCTGCGGACGGGGGGCGGCCCGTCGGCGTGCTCGAGCTGTACCAGGACTACGCGCCCGTCGCTCGAGAGATCCGGAGCGCGGTCGTGCCCGTCGCCGCGGCCCTCGCGCTCGCGCTCCTCGCTCTCTACGCCTCGCTCTTCCCGATCCTCCGGCGCGTCACGCGCGCCCTCGAGCGCCGAAGCAACCGGTTGCGCGAGCAGAGCGAGGCCCTGCGGGCGACGAACGAGACGCTGCAGGCGCTGATCGACGCGACTCCGATCGCCATCCAGGCGGTCGACCCCGCGGGCAACGTCCAGATCTGGAACCCGGCCGCCGAGCGCATCTTCGGCTGGCGCGCCGACGAGGTGGTCGGGGGGCCGCTTCCCACGGTTCCGGACGGCGACGGACCGGGTGGCCGGGAGATCCTGGAGCGCGCCCTCACCGGCGAGCCGTTCAGCGATCTCGAGACCCGCCGGCTGCGGCGTGACGGCTCGCTCGTGGACGTCAGCATCTCCGCCGCCCCGATCCACGACGCCGACGGCGCGCTCAGCGGCGTCGTCGGGCTCGTCGTCGACATCAGCGAGCGCAAGCGAGCCGAGGACGACCTCAGACGCCACAACGACGAGCTCGAGGCGCTGTACCGAACGGCACTGCGACTCGGCCAGCGGCTCGAGCTCGACGGGGTTCTGGAGGAGATCGTCACGCGGGCGGCGGATCTCGGCGAGAGCGAGCACGGCTTCGTCTATCTCGTCGATCCGGACGGCTCGACTCTGACGGTGCGCGCCACCACGGGCCGCCTTGCCGCAAGCCTCTTCGGCACGCGCTGCGGCCCGGGCGAGGGCGTGGCCGGCAGGGTATGGCAGACCGGGAGGCCGATGACGGTAGACGACTACCGCGCCTGGCCCGGCCGGCGCTCCGAGCTGGACGACCTGGGGATGCGAGCCGTCACGGCGGTGCCGCTCCACGCCGGC
>JBBSIG010000067.1:0-11909 GCA_038232215.1 Gaiellales bacterium
CTCATGCGCGGCGAGCTGTCGCACCCGAGCTCGGTGCGGGGGCTCGCGCGTCCGCCGATCCGCGCGCTCGGCGCGCTCGCCCGCCACGCGGGCGATCCGGGCAGACCGTTTCGGGAGGCCGGCGCGCTCTAGCCGGGGCCCTCCTAAAGCACGAGCACCGCTCTGCCGATGTGAGGCAGGCCGATGGACTTCAACAGCCTGCTGGAGCGCGCCGTAGCGGAGGGCGCGAGCGACGTCCACCTCAAGCTCGGCCAGCCGCCGATCATCCGTCGCGACGGCGCCATCATGCCGCTCGACGGTGTGGAGCCGTTCGGGGACGGGGAGCTCCAGGCGGTGCTCGATCTCGTCACCCTGACCTCGCCGGGCAAGAGCGAGACTTTCGAGAGCACCGGCGAGCTCGACATCGCGTACTCGGCTAAGAATTTGCCGCGCTTCCGGGTCAACGGCTTTCGCCAGCGCGGCTCCATCTCGTTCGCCTTCCGGGTCATCCCGAAGGTCGTCCCCTCGTTCGAGGAGCTCAACCTCCCGGCGGGCGTCCAGCGCCTCGCGGGCGAGCACCGCGGGCTCGTGCTCGTGACGGGCGCGACCGGGTCGGGAAAGACGACGACGCTGGCCGCGATTGTCGATCACATCAACCGCACGCGGGCTCAGCACCTCGTCACGATCGAGGACCCGATCGAGATCCTGCACGGGGACCGTTCCTCGATCGTCAACCAGCGCGAGGTGGGGCTCGACACGCACTCGTTCGCGCGTGCGCTCCGGAGCGCGCTCCGTCAGGACCCGGACGTGATCCTGATCGGCGAGCTGCGTGACGCGGAGACGGCCGAGACCGCGCTGCAGGCGGCCGAGTCGGGCCATCTCGTCCTCTCGACGCTCCACACGGTCGACGCCGCCGAGACGATCGCCCGCATCGTCGAGTTCTTCCCGAGCGCGAAGCAGGCGCAGATTCGCTCCATCCTCGCGGGAGTCCTGCGAGGCGTGATCAGCCAGCGCCTGCTGCCGCAGGCCCGAGGCGGCCGCGTGGCCGCCGTCGAGGTGATGGTCTCGAACGCCCGCATCGCCGACCTCATCCGCGAGAACAAGCCGGAGGAGATCTCCGACGCCATCTCCGAGGGCGCCTACTTCGATATGCAGACCTTCACGCAGGCGCTGATCGAGCTCGTGCTCGCCGGCGAGGTGGAGGACGAGGTCGCTGCGAATGCCGCCACGAACAGGCACGACTTCCTCGTCACGCTCGAGTATGCGCTGAAGCGGCAGGCGGCGGGCGCGAGCGGCGGCGTCACGAACAAGCCCGGCGCCGGCCAGTCGGCCCGCCTGCAGATCGCCGCTCCGGATCCCGACGCGCCTGGCACGGCGCCCGAGCCGGCGGAGCCGCTGCCGGGGCTGCGGATCGCCGGTCCAGCCGACGGATGAGGCGGGTCGCCCTGGCCGGGGCGCTCCTGCTCGCCACGCTCGCCGCGATCGCGCCGACGGCTGCACCGGCACCGGTCGCCCGCGCCACCTCGCTTGCGGAAGCGCCGGTCCGACTGCCGAGCGATCGGCTCCCGAACACGCCCGGCTCGATCACCGTGCCGCCGGGCTTCCGCTCGCAACCTCCCGTCACCGAGGCGGTGTCGGTCGCGAAGCTGCGCGCGCTCTGGGTGCGCGCGGGCGCCGCCTACGGCATCCCGTGGCAGGTGCTGGCGGCGATCAACCGGGTCGAGTCGGACCTGGGCCGGAACATGGGCCCGAGCGGGGCCGGAGCGGTGGGGTGGATGCAGTTCATGCCCTCGACGTGGCTCTCCTGGGGCGTGGACGCCGACGGCGACCGGGTCGCCGACCCGTGGAGCTCGGCCGATGCCATCCACGCCGCGGCCCGCTACCTCGCCGCGTCGGGCGGGCGGACGCACCTCGAAGACGCGCTGCTCGCCTACAACCACGCCGGCTGGTACGCCGACCGGGTGCTCGAGCTCGCCGGGCTGGAGCTGATCGGCGACTCGCTGGCGCCGGCTCCGCTGCCCGATGGGGGAGTCGCGGGGCTCAACCTCGGGTCTGCTTCTGCCGATGAAGGGCGTATGCGGTCTCGACTGCCGACCCGTTTCGCGCTGCTCTCGCTCGCGGGGCTGCTCGCGTGCGTCGCGCTCAGGCTCCGGCCGGAGCCGCGCCGCCGCCGGGCGCCTTCGCGCCGCCTCGGGGCGGAGTCCGGCTTCACGCTCGTCGAGCTGCTCGTGACGATGGTGATCCTCACCGTCGTCGTCGGCGCGCTGACGGGCCTCTTCGTCTCGGGCTCGAACGCCCAGATCGACCTGAACAACCGCTTCCAGGCGCAGAGCGCGGCTCGGCTGGCGCTCGACAAGCTGCGGCGCGAGGTGCACTGCGCGAGCGGCGCGGGCGTCACGGCGTCGGCGCTGACACTGACCCTTCCGGCGCAGTGCCCCACCGCCCAGGGTCAGGTCACCTGGTGCACGCTGCAGGTGGGCGTGACGCCCGTGTGGGAGCTCTACCGCAAGACTGGAGCGACCTGCGACACCGGCGGAGTCAGATGGGCCCAGGGCCTGTCGAGCGGGAGCGTGTTCAGCCTCCCGGCCACACCCTCGGGGAGTCTCGCGGCGATCCACGTCGACCTTCCGGTCACGGTCTCCGACGACACCTACAGGCTGGTCGACGACCTCGTCCTGCGAAACGGAGCGCGCGCATGAGCCGGCTGCGCTCGCGCCTGGCGCAGGAGCACGGCATCGCGCTCGTGCTGGCGCTCGGGATCATGCTCGTGTTCGGGATCGCGACGACGGCGGCGATCGCCTACAGCAACTCGAACTCGACCTCCGCCTCGCGCTCGTCGGCCGACCAGGTCGCGCTCGCCGCGGCCGAAGCCGGTCTCGCGAACGCCGCGGGCGTGCTGCAGAACCCGGCCAACGCGAGCAGGGTCCTGAGCACGGCGTCGCCGCTCCTGCCCGCGACCGAGCCCGCCACGGGAACGGCCTACGAGCGCGCGACCGCGAGGTCGTGGGGCGTACTGACGGGCGCGAATCTCCTCGGCGGAACCTGGAGGATCTACGGCAGCGGCACGATGCCGTCGCCGACGGCGAGCGGCGCCGTTGTTCGTCGGGTGGTCAGCGCGACCGTGACGGTCAAGGCGAGCGACGTGCAGACACTGAACAACCTCGCCTGGAGGTACGTCTACTCGAAGAACGAGGGCGCGGTCTGCGACGAGACGATCTACAACAACACGACTGTGCGAACCTCCATGTACGTCCGTGGCAACCTCTGCTTCGAGAACTCGGCCGCGCTCGAGGGCCCGACAGACCCCTCGAAATCGGTCGATCTGCAGGTCAGAGGCAGCGTCGACATTCGACCGCCGGCTGCCTCGATCGGGAAGGTGAACGCGCTCACGAGCGCGCACATCCGCCAGGGCTGCATGTCGAGGGCCAACGCGGCTCTGCACTCCCCCTGCACGCCGGCCGACGACGTCCGTCCTGCCTCGGACACGACCGTGCCGGAGCTCGACGCGCCGAACGCCGACTTCGCGTCCTGGTACGCGACGGCGACGCCGGGCGCGTACGGCGACCCGGTCACGCACGTCTGCGGCGGCGCGTCCGGCATCGTGCTCGACAACAACACCGTCTTCGGCGACGGCGTCGGCAACGCGGGCAGCGTGACCCCCGTCGTCGACCTGACGCCCACGACCGGCTACGACTGCGTCACGCCGACGGGACGGCTGAAGTGGGACCCGGCGACCGACAGGTTCACGATCAGCGGCACGCTCTACATCGACGGCAGCGCGATCATCACCGACAAGGGGGTGCTCGACTACGACGGCGCCGGGACCCTGTATCTCTCGGGCACCTTCTTCATCAAGGGCACGAAGCTCTGCGGCAAGAAGAACACGGCCGGCACGGGTTGCGACTTCGCGGGCTGGAACCCGGACACGGAGATGTTCATGGTGGTCGCGAACGGCAACTCGAGCGGAGGTGGCGTCCAGAACCAGGGAGGCATGGGCGCCGGCGACAGCATCGACGTCTCGAACAGCTCGCTCTGGCAGGGTGGAATGTACGCCACGAACATCATCCGGATCGACACCAGCTCGAACGTCGAGAGCCCGATGATCGCCGGCTCGGAGGTGATCCGGAACAAGTCCGACACGCAGGCGCTGCCCGAGTTCGACACGCTGCCGGTGGGGACGCCCGGCAACCAGATCACGAGCTACACGATCTCGGCGCCGACGGACTTCGGCTAGCTCAACCGGGCGTACCCGGTTGCCGATAGGGACGGCGTGGACGTCGCCCTCGCAGCCTTCTCGCTGGCGCCCGGCCTCGCGCTCGGGAGCTTCCTGAACGTGCTCGCCGCGCGGGTGCCCGAGCGGCGCTCGCTCGTGTCCCCCGCCTCCGCCTGCACGTCGTGCGCGGCGCCGATCGCCTGGTACGACAATGTCCCGCTCGGCTCCTACGCGCTGCTCCGCGGCCGCTGCCGGGCATGCAGCGCCCGAATCCCGTGGACGTACCCGGCAGTCGAGCTCGTCACGGCGCTGCTGATCGCGGGCTGCATCCTCCGCTTCGGGCTCTCGGCGAGGGCGGCCGTCGGCGTCTTCTTCTGCGCCGCGCTCGTCGCCGTCTCGGCCACCGACCTGCGGCTCCGGATCGTCCCGAACCGGATCGTCCTGCCCGCCGCGGCGATCGTGCTCGTCGCTCGGCTCCTGATCGAGCCGAGCCTCGAGTGGCCGCTCTCGGCCCTCGGCGCCGCGCTCTTCCTCTTCGCGGCCGCGCTCGCCTATCCGAAGGGTATGGGGATGGGCGACGTGAAGCTCGCGCTGCTTCTCGGCGCGGGCGTGGGGCGGAGCGTCGCGCTCGCGCTCATGGTCGGCATGGTCGCAGCGCTCGTGCCGGCCGCCGTGCTCCTGGCCCGCCACGGCAGCGCCGCGCGCAAGATGGCCCTGCCCTTCGCGCCGTTCCTCGCCCTCGGCGGGGTGGTGGCGCTCTTCGCGGGCGAGCGGCTGCTGCAGGCGTACCTGAACCTGTTCTGAGGCAGAAGGCCCACCGCGAGGCGGCTCGCCGAGGCGTCAGGACGGGCTCAAGACGACCTCCGCCCGTGCCGATGGCTCGTAGAGCTATGGACTCCCAGCGAGCACAGAGTCTCAGGACGGGCGGCCGCATTCCGGGCGAGACGCACGGCGGAACGAGCAGCGTGCCGCTCCGCGTGGTGGGTGACGTCAACCCGCTCGCCGAGCGCGTCGCCGACCTGATCGCCGCGAGCGGGCTCGTATCCGCCGAGAAGCTGGCGAGGGCCAGGGCGACCGCCGGGCAGGGGTCGATCGCCCAGGCGCTGCTCGACGAGGGGATCGCCTCCGACGAGGGCCTCGCCCGCTCGCTCGCCTCCCGCCACCACCTTCCGTACGTCGACCTCGCCTCGCTCTCGGTCTCTCCCGACGCCTTGCGGCTCGTGCCCCTGCGCGTGCTCGAGCGGGTGACGGCAGTTCCCTACGCGCTCGGGGACGGCGTGCTCAAGGTGGCCGTCGCCGAGCCGCAGAACATCCACGGCATCGACGAGCTGCGGCTCGCGACGCCCCACCAGATAGAGCTCGGCGTGGGCGGGCGAGAGGCCATCCTGGCCGAGATCAGGCGGCTCGCGCGCGCAAGCTCCGCGATCGACGCCGCGCAGCTCGAGATCACGGTCGAGGAGGACGACGACCTCGAGGCCGAGGACGGGATCTCCGACGCGCCGCTCGTGCGGCTCGTGAACTCGATCCTGTTCCAGGCCGCCGAGGACGGCGCGAGCGACGTGCACTTCGAGCCGCAGGAGGACGCGCTCGTCGTCCGCTGCCGCATCGACGGCGTCCTGCAGGAGGCGCAGCGGATCCCGAAGCGCATGTCGGCGGGTGTCACGACGCGTCTGAAGGTGCTCGCGAAGCTCGACATCGCCGAGCGGCGAAAGCCGCAGGACGGAAGGATCTCGCTGAACGCGGCCGCCGCCGGGCGCGTGCTCGACGTGCGCGTCGCGACGCTTCCGACCGTCGAGGGCGAGTCGGTCGTCATGCGGCTGCTCGACAAGTCGAAGCGCGCGCCGACGCTCGAGGAGCTCGGGTTCGCGGACGCGATGCGCGGGAGGCTGAGCGCGCTCCTGTCCATGCCGACCGGGGCGCTTCTCGTCACCGGCCCGACCGGCTCCGGCAAGTCGACCACGCTCTACGCCGGCCTCGCGGCGATCAACCGCCCGGAGATCAACATCATCACGGTGGAGGACCCGGTCGAGTACCGGCTCGGCGGCGTCAACCAGATCCAGATCAACCTGAAGGCGGGGCTCACCTTCGCGAACGCGCTCCGCTCGATCCTGCGCTCCGACCCCGACGTCGTGATGGTCGGCGAGATCCGAGACCCGGAGACGGCCAAGATCGCGATCGAGGCCGCTCTCACGGGCCACTTCGTGCTCTCGACGCTGCACACGAACGACGCCCCGGGCGCGCTGACCCGCCTGAACGAGATGGGCGTGGAGCCGTTCCTCACCGGCTCGGCCGTGTCCGCGGTGCTCGCGCAACGGCTGGCGCGAAAGCTCTGCACTTCGTGTCGTGAGCTGTATCGACCCTCCCGCGAGGAGCTGCTGAAGGCGAACGTGCAGCCGGAGGGCACCCCCTGGTCGGAGGAGGTCGTCTTCTACAGGAAGCAGGGCTGCCCGCGCTGCGGCCAGACCGGGTACAAGGGGCGTACGGGCATCTACCAGCTGCTCGAGATGAGCGAGCGGCTGCAGTCCCTCGCCGCCGCGAAGGCGAGCCGCGACGAGATCGCCCGCGCAGCGAGCGAGGACGGTATGAGGTCACTGTGGGACGACGGGCTGACCAAGGTGCGAGCGGGCATCACCTCGCTGGAGGAGCTCGCCCGCGTGGTCACGATCTGATCAGCGGACGGTCCTTCGGAACGAGCGCTCCACGCTGAGGTCGCCAAAGCGCACGGTGACAGACCCGGTCAAGGCCGCGCCCCTGCTTCCGGCGGGCAGTTTCCAGCTGCAGACGAACCCGCTGGAGCCGAGGCCCGCGGAGCGGACTGGAAGAGCGCGTCCCCGGACGCGAGCGCGACAGATGGTCTTCCCCTCGGCGAGGTCGCCGTCGTCACTGCGCGAGACGGCGAGCCGTGCCGTAAAGACGCGTCCGGCTCGCGGCACGGGGGGCACGGTCGTGAGGCCGGTGACCGAGAGGGAGAGCGGCGGGGTCGTCGGCGGAGGCGTCTGCTGGGGAAGAGGCATAGTCCACGGGTTCTCCTCCAGGTACGCGCTCTGCGCGAGATCGGGACATGCGGAAGCACCCGTCTGGAAGTAGTCGTCATGGCCGACATCGAGGACGGAAGGCGTCCAGCTTCCCTCACCGGCCAACATGAGGTCGCTCGGGTTGTCGGAGACGTGCCCGGCCCGCGTGTGGTGCTCTGCGCAAGTCGGTACGAATCCCATCGTGTGCAGGACCTCGTGCAGGACGGCGAAGTCCATGATTTGCAGGCGTGAGCGGGAGAGCGGCGGGTCGTAACACAGCGATCCGGCGCCGAAGGTGGCCCGCGTGTAGACGGCGCCGACGTTTCCCGGGAGGAGAGGCGGCCAGGCTCCGCCTCCGCACGCCGCGGTGCTCGAGCCGTCGTAGTAGACGGCGTAGATCTTCCCCGGCGCCGTGAAGCCGGCCGCCTTCAGCGAGCGCTCGATCACGTCGCGAATGAAGAGTCCATTCGCTGCAAGCTGAGCGTCAGTCTGGGGCAGAGTCTGGAACGAGACGTCGTCCAGACTCCGGTCGGCGCCGTCGCTCGGCAACGCGTAGATCGCGTGGATCTGTGGTCCCTGCCGATCGTCCTGACGATCGGCAGTGGATCGCGGGAGAGAAGGCGCGCCTGCTGATACAAAGCCTGCTGCGGTGGTAACGACGAGCGCGACGCCTAGTGCGACGCCGAGCAGAAGGCTCGAACCGGGCAGCCGCGAGTCGATCGTTCGAGTATCTCACGAGCTGCGCCCCCGCCGTACACGGGCTTCTGCATCTGTCGCGGAACGCTACGAGACGTCGCAGCCGAGGTACTCGAGCGCGAGCATCGCTTCCTCGACGAACTCGATCGCCTCGGCGCTCGAGCGGAACCGGTAGGGGCCCGGCCGGAGCGGCTCGTCACGAAGCGACTCGACCGGGTACACGTCGCACTCGACGGAGTACTCGGCTCCCTCCTCGGAGCAGCGGAGCGTCACGACGTCCCGGCCGTCCTTCCGGGCCCGCCGGGCGAGCAGCTCGCAGGGAACAGCCTCCATGCCGAGGGCCTCGTCGGTCACGGTCTCGCGTTGGCTGCTGCCTGGGCGACGGTCTCCCGATCGGCGAAGCCGTCGAGCCGCATGACCAGCCTGCCCGGTCGATTGACGACGAGCACCGCGGGACCCTCGAACGACCCGTTCAGCAGGGTCGTCAGCCTCTTTGCCTGGCTCTCCCGGAGGACGTCGATGGCAGCGAAGCCGGAGCCGGCGAGAGCGGCGCCCGCGCGCGCCTCCGCCAGCGCCTCCCGGTCGACCGCCGCGCCCGGCGTGTAGAGCGAGACGACGACCGTGCGGTGACGGCGAAGAGCTTGGCCGAGAGCCGCCGGAAGGCCCTTGTCCACCGACGGCACCGCCACCGCCGGACGCACAGGACGTCGGCGGCTCGGCGTGGACGGCTGCTTGCGAGGGTGCGCAACGGGCCGGGCCGCCGGTTGCGTGCGCTTGACGTGCGCGGGCAGGGGCGTGAGCGCCTGCTCGGAGGTCGACGCCTGCGAGCGCGAGAGCGTGAAGATACCGAGCGCCAGGCCGAGCGCGGCGAGGAGCGCGATGGCCGCCGCGAGCCGGGCTTGCGGGAGTGCGGTGAGACTCATGTTCGAGCTATCGGCAGCCGAGCCGGGATGCTTTATGCGTGTCCAGCACTGGCACGGACGCCTTGACGCTCACTACGCGGAAGCCCGAAACGATGCGAGGACGGTAAGTGCGGAATCGCAGCGTCCAGGGCCCGTCGGAGGCCGCGCAGATGGAGATGCTGCGGTGCGCTCCCGGGCGCAGGACGACGCGCCGGTCGATCCGGGGACCGGTGAAGCGGAGCGGTGTGGGGCGGCCTCCAGGCGGCAGCCAGACCTCGAGCCGCAACACGCCTCTCAGCCGTTGTCCGGGGTCGGGCCAGGCGGTGATCCGACCCACCCCGGCGAGCCAGCGATCGGAGTAGCGACCGGTCGTCAGCAGCTCGAGGCGCGGCGTCCCGCGCGGGCTCCAGAGATCGAACGAGCGGCCCTGAGCCACGCGCGCGGCGCCCGTCAGAGCAACCGACCCGTCGTGCGTCTGCACCAGGAAGGGACGGCGGAGTTGACGCCCCCCGACCGTTACCGTCCCGTCGCGGCCCACCTTCGCCCTCCGGGACCCGAAGGGGTCGATCGCCGACGCGCCGGGGAGCAGGAGCACCTGCGAGACGGAGCGGTTCCAGAAGATCTGGTGGAGAGCGCGCGCGCCGTCGGCACCGGGGGTTTGCAGCAGCGCGACGGATTCTTGTCCCGTGTGGTCGACCCACTGGACGTCGCCCGGGAAGTTCGTCGCCCGGATCCGGCGGCTGTTGGTCGCGTCGAACGAGGCGGCGCCGAGCCCGAGGAGCGCGGTGGCGACGACGGCGAGGACCAGGGCCGTCGACGGGCCGCCTCGGCGGAAGCGCCCGGTCGCAGCGGCGATCGCCGAGAGAGCGGCCGCCGCCAGCGCAACCACGAGCGAGCCCGTGCCGAGGCCGACGAGCTGCTCCAGGCGCAGCACGGCGGAGAGGGTCGGTGAGTCGTCGTTGCCATGTCCGAGCGTGTAGCCGACGAGCGGCACCCGGGCGGACAGGACGATCGCGCCGGCGGCGAGAAGTGCCACCGGCCAGGCTCCACGCGCGCCGCGCCGGGCCCACAGGGCGAACGCGAGGCCCAGGAGCGGCGGCACGAGCATCAGATAGCGCTCCTGGAAGCGATCGGAGTCGAAGTCGGCAACGAGGGCGGCCTCGAGCAGAAGCCCGAGCGAGAGAGCGAGGGTGAGCGCCCCGAAGGCGCGCTCGACGGGCGATTCCGGTCGTGCGAGCGCCAGTGCGAGACCGAGCAGGGCACCCGGCACGATCACCCAGCCCGCGGAGTACGCGAGGAGCATCGCGTCGCGAGCAGCCCAGTGGAGCGTCGCGCTCGGGTCGACGGCGACGTGGGCGACCCCCGAGTAGGGACCGAGCACGCTCGAGCCGCCGAGTACGAGGAGCAAGGCGAGGGGCGCTGCGCAGAGAGCGAGCGTCAGTCGCAGCGATCGGACGACACGATCGACGCGAGCGCCCTCGAGGAAGAAGGCGGCCGCGAGGAACGCGAGCGGCAGCACCGCGTACTGGACCCGCGCGAAGGTCGCGAGTCCCGCGAGCGTGAGAAACGCGAGCTGGCCGCGGCTCGTGGGCCGGGCGAGAGCGCAGACGCCGGCGTAGACGGCCGCGAGCGCGAGCGGATACGCGATCGGGTCGGCGAGGACGAACGAGGCGTACCGGAGGGAGGGAGCGGAGATCGCGAGCGCCGCGGCGCCGAGCGAGAGCGTCGGGCCGAGCTCGAGCCGCCTGGCGAGTGCGAACACGGGCACCGCGGCGAGCGACATCGCGAGCGCGTTGAGACCCTGGGTGAGCTCGAACGCGAGGACCGCGTCGTGCTGGAGCCAGAACGGCGCGGTGAGGAGCGGCTGGAGCAGGGCGGGGAAGTGCAGGACCGTCCCGCGGACCGTCGGTAGCCCGCTGCTCGCGAGTCCGTCGGCGAGCGCGCGGTAGAGGTACTCGTCCGGGAGGTACGACGGCGTCACGCGACCGGACGCGGCCACCAGACGGACGACGAAGCTGGCCGCCACGAGCCCCGCGAGCAGAAGGGCGGCGGGGGTCTCGCGCGGGACCGCGAGGCTCAGCGCTCTCCGAGCGCGCGGGGCTCGGGCGGTGACGTCGATGCTCACGAGGCGGGCCATCGGCATCCGGCGGGCCTCACTTGACGAAACGCGCGAGAGCCTCCGGGCGTCCCGCGGCAGACCTACGGGCAGGCCGTGCCGGACGAGACGATGTCGGCGGCCGGGCCGGCCTTCTTCCAGTAGGTGCCGGTGCTCTTGCCCTGAGCCGAGATGCAGTAGCTCGTGGCGGTCACGGTGATCTTGACGGCGGAGGGCCCGCTCGTCTTCAGGCTCCGGTCGTAGGAGGCCTTCAGCTTGGCCGCGGTGCAGGTGGTGTACGCGCTGTTGTCCGAGTAGCAGGCCTCGATCGAGGGGGTCGCGGCGCGGACGTTCGCCTTCGCGACGCTGTCCTTGCTGCGATCGCGGAAACCGAGATACGACACCACCGCGATCGCGAGCAGGATGCCGAGGACGATCAGAACGACGAGGAGCTCGACGAGCGAGAAGCCGCCCTCTCCCGCCAGCCGCCGCCTGATCTTCTCGGTCATAGTCATCTCCGCTCTGTGCTCGCCACGGCAGGGGCCACCGGCGAGTCGACTGTCGCCGGAAGCTCGACGAAAGGAGCCCTTGCCGCCCCTCCGTCGAGCTTCCGGGTGAGTCGCGTCTAGCAGCTCGAGCCGACCGACTGAATGTCGGCGCCCGGTCCGGCCTTCTTCCAGAAGGTGCTCGAGTTCTTGCCCTGGGCCGAGATGCAGTAGCCGTTGGCGGCGCTTGCGCCGGCAACCACGACCGTGATCGCGGCGTTGCCCGTCGTCGCCAGGCCCTGGTCGTAGGAGGACTTCAGCTTCGCCGAGGTGCAGTTCGTATACGAGCCGTAGTCCGAGTAGCAGGCCTCGATGGCAGGCACCGCGGCGCGCACGTTCGACTTCGCGGCACTGTCGTTCGCGCGATCGCGGAAGCTGAGGTACGAAGGCACCGCGATCGCGAGCAGGATGCCGAGGATGATGATGACGACCAGGAGCTCGATGAGCGTGAAGCCGCCCTCTCCC
>JBBSIG010000068.1:0-11878 GCA_038232215.1 Gaiellales bacterium
CGCCGAGCGAACGGCGGCGTCGCTCGGCGAGGGCGCGCGCGCCGTGGAGGTCGACGTGCGCGAGCGGGGCTCGATCGAGCGGGTGCTCGACGGCGCCGGCCGCGTCGACGTCATGGTCAACAACGCGGCGCGGACGGTGTCGCGGTCCTTCTGGGAGATCGGCGCGGACGAGTGGAACGACGTGCTCGCGGTCAACCTGCGCGGAGTGTTCTTCGGCTGCCAGCTCGCGGGCGAGCGGATGCGGGAGCAGGGGTGGGGGCGTATCCTCAACCTCGCCTCGCTCGCAGGCCAGCAGGGCGGAGCCGTGGCCGGGGCGCACTACGCCGCCTCGAAGGCCGGCATCGTCGTCCTGACGAAGATCGTCGCCGGCGAGCTCGCGGCGCACGGAGTGACGTGCAACGCGATCGCGCCCGCGGCGATCCGGACGCCGGTCATGGACGGGCTCTCCGCGCAGCGCCTCGAGGCTGTGCGGCAGCGGATTCCGGTCGGGCGCTTCGGCGAGCCGGAGGAGATCGGCGCGCTGGCCGCGTTCCTCGCCTCGGACGACGCGGGCTACATCACCGGCGCGACCTACGACGTCAACGGCGGGCTCTTCATGCGCTGAGGGCGTACGCGGCGCGCGGCGTCGAGGAGGGTCGGCAGGAGACCGCGCGGCATGAACACCATCACGAGGATCAGGATCAGCGCGTAGAGCCCGATCGACGCGACGCGCGGCGCCTGCACGGGCAGGCTCCCGATCAGGCTCAGCTTCTGCAGCAGATGCTGGAGGTAGGTGATCGCGACCGCCCCCACGACGGCGCCGTAGACGCTCCCGATCCCGCCGATCGCGACCATCACGACGAACTGGACGCTCAGCACGACCGGGAACGAGTCGGGCGAGAGGTACTGCAGCAGGTACGTGTAGAGCCCACCCGCCAACCCGGCGAAGCCCGCCGAGAGGACGAAGAGCTTCAGCTTGTACGCGGTCACGTTGACGCCGACGGCGGCGGCGGTCGCCTCGCTCGTCGCGATCAGCTGCAGGCCGCGCCCGGCCCGCGAGCGCACGAGGTTGACCGCGACGAGCACGGTGAGGATCGCGCACGCCCACACCGTGGCCGCGTACAGGTGCCCCTTGATCTGGGTACCGCCGACCTCGAGCGGCGGGATCCCGATCAGGCCGATCTGGCCGCCCGTGAAGGTGTCCCAGGTGAAGATCACGGCGAGCAGGATCAGGTGGAGGGCGAGGGTGGCGAAGGCGAGGTAGTGGCCGCGCAGGCGCAGGAGGGGGACGCCGATGACGGCGGCGACGGCGGCAGTCAGGAAGGGCGCGAGCGCGAGCGCGAGCAGCGGGTCGTGGTGACGGACGGCGAGGATCCCGGAGGTGTACGCCCCGAGCGCGTAGAACGCCCCCTGGCCGAGCGAGACCTGTCCGGCGAAGCCCATCAGGAGCGAGAGGCCGACGGCCACGATCACGGCGAGACCCATCAGCGAGTAGAGAGACTGGTTCGAGGGGCCGAGCGTGTAGGGGAGATAGAGCGCCAGAGCGGCGAGGCCCACCCAGCCCCCGGCGCGGAGGGCGCCCGCGGTCACGCGACCACCTCGTTGCGAGACCGCCACCCGATCAGCGCGAGCATGATGAGCAGCGCGATCGCGAGCTCGTACTGCGGGTTTATGTACCCGACGACGAGGTTCTCGGCGATCCCGAGCACGAGGCCGCCGGCGAGCGCGCCGCGGATGCTGACCAGCCCGCCGAAGGCGGCCGCGGCAAAGCCGTTGACCGCGATGCCGACGTCGGAATCGAACGTCACGGGGATGACCGGCGTCAGCAGCACGCCGGCGAGCGCGCCGAGCGCCGCCGCCATCGCGAACGAGACGACGCCGAGCGCCCGCACGTTCAGCCCGACGAGCTCGGAGGCCCGGCGCGAGTCGGCACAGGCGACGAGCGCATGACCGACGATCGTCCGTCGCAGCAGGGCGGTGAGCAGGATCGCCGCGAGAAACGTGACGGCCACGATGAGCGTGTACTGCGGCTCGATCAGGACACCTCCGAGCGACCAGGCGTGCCTCGAGATCGACGCGTACGAGCGCGGCACGTCGCCGAAGACGTAGAGCTCGACGGCCGAGGCCAGGAGCGCGAGGCCGAGGGTGATGATAAGACTCGCGAGCGGCGTGGTGCGACCCCTGCGCCCGAGCGCCACGAAGCCCATGAGCGCTCCGATCACCGCGACGAGCGCCACGGCGAGCGCGGCCGCGAGCGCGGTCGGGACGTGGCCGACGAGGCGAGCGGTCACGAGTCCGGCGATCACCGCGAAGGCGCCCTGCGCGAAGTTGATGATGCTCGTCGTGCGATAGACGAGCACGAGCCCGATCCCGATCAGCGCATAGGCGGAGCCCGTGCTGATCCCGACCACCACGAGCTGGAGGAAGGTCGTCACAGCGTCTCGACCGCGAGTCCGCCGCCGAGGTACGCGTCGCGGACGGCGTCCTGCCGCCGTAGCTCCTCGCTCGGGCCGGCCAGCACAGCTCGACCCGCCTCGAGGACGTAGGCCCGGTCGCAGAGATCGAAGGCGAGGTGGGCGTTCTGCTCGACGAGCAGCAGCGCGACGCCGTGCTCCTCGTTGAGCGAGCGGAGGAAGGCGGTCAGATCCTGGACGACCACGGGCGCGAGGCCGAGCGAGAGCTCGTCGATCGCGAGGAGACGCGGCCCGGCCATCAAGGCTCGGCCGATCGCGACCATCTGCTGCTCGCCGCCCGACGTGCGGCCGGCGGGCCGATCGCGGAGCTCCTCGAGCTTCGGCAGCAGCCGGTAGACGCGCTGCAGCCGCTCCCGTGTCTCCGCGCGGGCCGCCGGATAGCGGAATGGCCCGGTTCTCCCGTACGCGCCGAGCAGGAGGTTTGCCTCGACGGGGAGGCTCGGGAAGACCTGCCGACCCTCGGGTACCTGGCTCACTCCGAGGCGGACAACCGCTCCGGGCCCCGCGCCGGTGACCTCGCGGCCGTCGATCGCGACCCGGCCGCCGGCAGGCTTCAGCAGGCCGCAGACGGCGTTCAGGAGCGAGGTCTTCCCGGCTCCGTTGGGGCCGATCAGGGCGACCCGCTCGCCGCGCTCGAGCGCGAGCGAGACGCCGTCGACCGCGACCGCACGGCCGTATCTGACAGTGAGGTCGTCGACCTCCAGGAGCGCACTCAAGCCGCTGCCGTACCCAGGTACGCGGAGATGACGCGCTCGTCTCGCCGGACGTCCTCGGGCGGTCCGTCCGCGATGATCCGGCCGCGATCGAGCACGATCACGCGGTCGGCGACTGAGCCCACGAACTGCATGTCGTGCTCGACGAGTATCTGCGTCAGCCCTCGCTCGCGAAGGTCTCGGAACACCCGGATTAGCTGGCTCTTCTCGGCCGCCCGGAGGCCGGCCACGGGCTCGTCGAGCAGGAGGACGCGCGGGCGCTGCGCGAGCACGCGCGCGATGGCGAGCAGCCGAAGCTGCCCGTAGGGAAGCGTGGCGGCAGGGTCGTGCGCGCGGGAGTCGAGGCCGACGAGTTGGAGGGCCTCGCGCGCCGTGTCGCGGATCTCGCGCTCCTCGCGCCTCTGGCTCCGCAGGCGCAGGATTCCGGCCAGGAACTCCGACTTCGTCCAGGCATGACAGCCGACCATCGCGTTCGACAGGACGTCGACCTGCTCGAGCGAGCGCGTGGACTGGAAGACGGTCGCGAGCCCTGCGCGGGCGCGGCGGTGCGCCGCCCAGCGCGAGACGTCCGCGCCCTCGAGGAGGATCAGCCCTTCCTCCTGGCGAAGGCCGCCGGAGAGACACTGCAGGAGCGTCGATTTCCCCGCGCCGTTCGGTCCGATCAGACAGGTGAGCGAGCCTCGCTCGACGACGAAGCTCACGTCCTCGACGGCCCGAACGGCCCCGAAGCGCTTCGACAGCGATTCGATCTCGAGCGCTGCGCGGGACGCCTCCGGCACGCGGTAACTCTACGGGGCGGCCAGGCGAGTTCTCAACGAGGCGTGCCCCGGCGCCGGGCTGCAGCGGGGCCGGCGACGTAGCCGTCGGGGCGCAGGAGCCAGAGCCGGTCGCGGGGCTGATCGGGCAGCCGGACGACCCGGAAGAGCCCCTCCTGCCGAACCGTCTCGGCTGTCCGTGGAGCGGGACGGCCCACCGGCCCCGGTCCTGATCCGTAGACGGCGGGCGTGGCGAAGGTCCCGCTGTTGACGAGCCGCCGAACCACCCGGCTGCGAACGCTGCCTCGCAGGATGGCGTCGCGCAGGAGCCGGTGGGCCCGCGTCGGGGGCGCCATGAAGCGCATCGTCGCGGACGTGACAGCGACGTTCTCCCGCCCGGCCGGTCGGCGCTCGGCGTCGTAGCTGTCGAGCAGAGCGTCGGAGGCCCCGCCCGAGCGCACGAGGGCGAGCTTCCAGGCGAGGTTCGCCGCGTCCTCGATACCGCTGTTCAGCCCGCGCGCCCCGAACGGGGCCATCAGGTGCGCGGCGTCGCCGGCGAGGAAGACTCGCCCTGCGCGGAACGTGCGGGCAAGCCGTTGGTGAAAGCGGTACGAGCTCAGCCACGCGAGCTCGTACGGCGCCTCGCCCACGATCGCGCGGATGCGCTCGTCGAGGCGACCGGAGACGCGCTCGACTTCGACCGCGGTCTCCTCGGGCACCTGCCAGTCGATGCGCCACTCCCCGTCGGGCTGAGGGTGGATCAGAGCCTGGCGCCCCGGATTGAAAGGAGGATCGAAGAAGAAGCGACGCTCGTTGCGGAACGGGAGCTCCGCGCGAACGTCCGCGATCAGGAAGCGATCGCGGAAGCTCTTGCCGGGAAACTCGATGCCCGCGAGCCGGCGCACCGCGCTGCGCGCGCCGTCGCACCCCACCGCGTACGAGCCTCGGAGCTCCTCGGCGCCGGCCTCGAGCGTGATGCCGTGGGCATCCTGCTGGAGATTGCCGACCTCGCTGCCCCAGCGGAGCTCGACCTGCGGAGTCGCGTCGACCCGCGCGAGCAGCGCGCGCTCGGTGTGCGTCTGCTGGAGATTGACGAAGGCGGGCGGCTCCCCGGCCACGGGAGGCGGGTACTCGATGCAGAAGAGCTCGCGCTCGCGGACATAGGTGCGCGCCCGATCGAGCACGATGCCGCGCTCGAGCATCGGCCCCGCACAGCCGAGGCGCTCGAACGTCTCCAGCGCGTGCCGTGCGAGCACGATCGCCCTCGAGCCAACCCGTTCCGGCTCGCGCTTGGCCTCGACGAGCACGCTCGGCACGTCGAAGCGCGCGAGCTCGAGCGCGAGGGTCAGCCCCACCGGGCCCGCGCCGACCACGAGGACGGGCGCTAGGTCTGCAGCTGCTCCCAGACGGCTGCGTCCTTCTCGGCGGTCCAGACCTGCGGCCCGCTGCCGTCGGCCTCGTCGGCTGCGCGTGCGACGTTGAACGGCAGGCAGTGCTCGAAGATCGACCAGCCGCCGAAGCGCGGCTCGAGCGCGGCACGCGTCGCGTCGAACGCCTCCTTGAGGTTGCCGCGATGCTCGCCGACCGTCTCACGGACGGTACTGAGGTACTCCCGCGTCTCGGCCACCGCCCGCGAGACCTCCCCGCCGCGGAGAGCCGGGCCGCGGCCGGGGACGAGCGTCGTCGCGCCGAGCGCCTCGAGCCGGTCGAGGGTGGAGGTCGACCACTCGGCGATCGCCGCGTCCCCCATGTACGGCGCCGCGCGCGCCTCCACCAGATCGCCGGCGAAGAGCACGCGCTCCGCGGGCAGCCACACGGACGCGTCACCTTCGGTGTGCCCGCCGCCGAGGTGCCGGATCTGCACCTCTCGATCACCGAGAAAGATCGTGAGCGTGTGGGTGAAGGTGCCGTTCGGATGCGTCAGGCCCGGGATCGAGTCGACGTCCCTGAACAGGCGCGGGAAGCGTCGCGTCTCCGACTCGAAGTCCGCCGCTCCGCGTTCGAGGATCCAGTCGCGCGTGCGCGCGTGGGCCACGATCTGGCGCGCCGCGAAGGCCGACGCCCCGAGGACGCGAACCGCGTGGTAATGCGTGAGCACGAGAAACTCGATCGGGAGGTCGGTGAGCTCGCGGAGGGCGGCGAGCCACTCCCGCGCTGCGGTCGGCGTCGCGCGGGCGTCGATCGCGAGCACCGACTCGGGGCCGATCACCGCGCCGACATTCGGATCTCCCTCGGCCGTGAACGCGAGCACACCCGGTGCCAGCTCCTCGAGCGTCGAGGTCTTCTCGGCGACGTCCGCAGTGGAGGCAAACGGCTTCGCCACATCCACAGAGTACGTCCATTCGGACGCTCCCTGCACCTGAAGCTAACGGGCGCCATGCTGCTCGTCCTCACGCTCGACGGCGCGATCGGCCACGCACTCAGCCAGGTGGCGCATTCCGCGGACCGGCTCGCGACGGGCACGGTCGCCGACTTCACCCGCGCGCTGGAGGCGCTCAGCGACGGCCGGCTCGACGCGGCCCACGCACGGATGGAGGTGATCCCGCTCAACGTGCCGGCGCGGGACGAGGTCGGAGCAATGGCGGTCAGCTTCAACGCGATGCAGGACGAGATCGCGAGGGCCGCCGTCTCGCCGAGGGAATCGAGACGGAGCGCCAGCGAGATCTGCTGCTCGAGCGCGGCTGCAATCTCGGCCAGGTCTTCCTCTTCAGCCCCGCGGTGCGCCCGGAGCGAATCGAGGAGCTGCTCGGCGGCCTGCCGGCGTCTCCGGCGGAAGCCGGCTTGGCCGGCTAGCGCGAACGACGGCGAGGTCGGCCGCCGCCCAGACCGGCTCGGCGGTGAGCCCGGCGGCGCGAAGCCACTCGAGCTGGTCGTCCAGACGGTCGGGCCGGTCGTACACCCCGTCAATCGGGGTCGTGGCGGCCGCAGGATCGTCGGGCACGACGACGTCCGCTAGCACGAAGCGTCCTTCCGCGCTCAGTACCGACGCGACGCGGGCGAAGAGGTCGCGCTTCCGGGCCGAGTCGAGGTGGTGTATTGCGAGCGCCGAGACGACGAGATCGAACGAGCCTTCGGGAAGGTCCTCCTCGAGCCCGCGCAGGCGGAGATCCGCGCCCGGCAGCCTCTCGGCTGCACGGGCGAGCATGTCCGGGCTCGAGTCGATCCCGATCAGCAGCGCGTCCGGGTAGAGCTGGAGCACGCGGCCGGCCGTCTCGCCGGTGCCGACGCCGAGGTCGAGGACGCGCGCCGGGGCCAGCCCCGCCGCAGCCGCGGCGGTGCGATTCTGCAGCTCGTGGTACGCCGGAATCTCCGCCACGATGTCCTCGGCGTAGCGCGTGGCGTCCCAGCGAGGTTCACCCATCGACTGGATGCTACGACCCTCGGCGGGTCAGCCGCGCGTGCGGCGCGTGATCTCCAGCAGGTACGCGACCATGACGGCCTCGTCGCCGAAGGTGACGTGGTAGGCGTCCGAGAGCTGCTCGACGCGTCGGATCTGCTCGAGGTTCTCCTCGAAGACCGGGGTGAAGCGGAAAAAGCCGTAGTCCGCGACCCGAACGGCGAGGCCGGCCTGCTCGAGCAGCTCCGACGTGCGTAGCTGACCGAGGATCGAGAGCTGCATCAGGTACGCCGTGCCGTCCTCGGCGAGGAGTGCCGGAAGGAGGCCGATCAGGTGGTCGACGAGGTTCCGGCCCCAGAAGTCGAGCGGCCGATGGCTCGCCTGCTCGAACGGGTCGACCGGCATCTGGTACAGGCTCGCGACGACGACGTCGTAGGGCCTCGCGGGCGCGTAGCTGTAGAGATCGACCTCGGCGCCCGACACGACGCCCGAGACTCCGTTTCGGAAGGCGTTCGCGAGCGTGTTCGCGACCGCCTGCCGCTGGAGGTCGATCGCCTGCACGTCCTCCGCCCCGTTCAGGGCCAGCTGCACGCTCAGGAGGCCGCTGCCGCAGCCGACGTCGAGGCAGCGCTTCCCGCGCCCGACGCCGTTCCGGGCCAGGTGCTTCCACACGAGCAGGCTGCCCTGCGTCGGGATGAAGACCTCGGGCTCGCAGACGATCTCCGGCATGACGAGCGGAAACACGATCTCTCCGCGCTCGTCCCTCCAGCGCTCGGGGACGACGGGCGCCGGCCCTCCCGGCTCGGGCGCCGGCGCGAGCAACGGCTGGCTGCGCGGGCGCCCGGGCTTCGTGCCGGCCAGCCGCGCCCGGGCGGCCGCGATGTGCTCGGGCGTCGTCCCGCAGCAGCCGCCGACGATCTGGGCGCCCTCGGCCCGCCAGCCGAGCGCCAGCTCGGCGTACTCGTCGGGGCCGATCCGCTCGTCGAAGCGCCAGCCGGCGTCCGAGTAGTAGCCGAGGTTCGGATAGACGCCGAGCGGCAGGTCGGTGAAGTCGCGGAGCCAGGGCAGCACGCCGTGCACGTGCTCCGGCGGCAGGCAGTTGACCAGGAGCGCGCCGACGCCGATCTCCTCGAAACGCCGCGCCGCGCGCCCGAAGAGGTCGCCCTCGGGGCCGCCCCAGTGCTGGCCGTAGACGCCGCAGACACCGTGGCGGCAGCGCCTGAAGGACACCCAGACCGGCAGGCCGCTGTCGACCGCGAGCTGCACGCTCTCGAAGGTGAGTCCCTCGCGAAGCAGCGACATCGTCTCCAGCAGGAGCAGGTCGGGTGGATCGCTCTCGAGCGCCCGCAGCAGGAGCCGGAACGACCGTGCGCGCTCCTCGCTGTCGACGTCGCCGTTCACGCTGAAGGCGACGGCGCACTCGCCGCCTCGCCCCGCCTCGTCGATCGCCTGTCTCGCCAGGTTCGTGCCGAGCCGCGCCAGGTCCATCCAGTGGGTCATCTCTCCCCGGCCCACGGGCCCGCCCGCCTCGAGCTCCGCCGCCGCGAGGATCGCCCAGGTGTTCGTGGACACGAGGTCGCAGCCCACCTCGACGTAGCGGCGGTGGACGTCGAGCACGGCGTAGGGCGTGTCGTACAGCGCCCAGGTGCCCCAGAGGCCGCGATCCGAGTTGCGTAGGTCGCCGGCCTTCGCGTGCCCGCCGCGCTCGAGCTCAGTGGCGTTCGCCCCGTCGAGCAGGACCGGCTCGCCGGCCGCGAGCAGGCGTTCGATCCGCTCGTACGCCTCGGAGAACGGGCGGGCGGGCGGCGAGGCGGGCGCGGCGGTCGGAGAGGCCACTGAGACGGTCAGAGCTTGGCCGCGTACTCCCGGTTTCGCTCCTTCAGACTCTCGTCGGTGCCGAGGAACGCGTGCTTCGACATGTCCGCCGAGTAGCGGCTCGCGGGAGGCGTCCGTCCGAGCGCCTCCGCGACGCTGCGGATGTGATGGGGCGCCGCGCCGCAGCAGACGCCGAGGTAGCGCACGCCGAGGTCGTACGCCGTCCGGGCGAACTCGCCCAGCTCGTAGCGGTTGCAGACGAAGGGGTCGAGAGCGGTCGGAAACGGGCGCCCTCCGGGGATGCAGTCGCAGTCCGGGTCGCGGAGCGACTGGAAGGATGGTTCCTCCGCGTGCGTCCGGTAGGGAACAGGCAGCGCCGCGACGTGCCCGTCGACGGCGGCCCGGATCGCCTCGAGGAGCGGCAGCATCGTCTTCGGCCCGCGGATGCAGTTCAGGCCGACGACGTCCGCACCGGCCTGCTCGAGCCGCTTGCAGGCGTCCTCGGGCGTCCACCCGTCGCGGGTGAGCGGGTCCTGGTGCACGGCGAGCGTCACGACCGCAGGCAGACCCGCGTCCTTCACCGCCTGGAGCGCGATCAAGGCCTCCTCGCCGTAGGAGAAGGTCTCGGCGATGACGAAGTCCACCCCCGCCTCGGCCGCCCAGCCGACCTGCTCCTCGAACATGGCACGCACGGCCGCCCGCGACTCGTCGTCGGGCTCGAAGACGTTCGTGTTGCAGATGTCGCCCGCGAAGAGCGCGTCCCCTTCCGCCGCGACGCCCTCCGCGATCGCGAGGGCCTCGCGGTTCATCTTCTCGAGCAGGTGCTCCTTCCCGATCAGTCGGAGCTTCTCGCGATGGGCGTAGTACGTGAAGGCCTCGACGACGTCCGAGCCCGCGTGCACGAACTCGCGGTGGAGCTGGGCGACCAGATCGGGGTGCTCGAGCACGATCTCGGGCACGAAGGCGCCCGCCTGGAGATAGCCGCGCCGCTCGAACTCGAAGAGGTAGCCCTCGGCGCAGATGACCGGGCCGCGCTCCAGCCGGTCGAGCAGCCCGAGCTTCTCGGGGGTGGTGGAGTCGGACATTCGGTCTCCTCTCAAATTTTGGGCGTCGCACCGGGAGAGGCGGCCTGCGCCGTCGCACCGCCTCCGATGGCCTCAGTGTGCCGTACCCGTCGCAGCGATGGCAATACCGTTGCCCCACAGGCAACGCCTCTTCCAGGCAGGCGCCCCGGGCGACGGCGCTAGCATCGCAGCCCATGCGCCTCGGCTTCTCCATGGGCTACGCGCCGCCCGGCACGAACCCGAGGGAGCTGGTCGCGCTCGCCCAGGAGGCCGAGCGGCTCGGATACGACTCGGCGTGGGCAGCGGAGTCGTGGGGCACCGACGCGGTCACCGTGCTGGCCTGGCTCGCCGCCACGACCGAGCGGATCAAGGTCGGCTCGGCGATCATGCAGATCCCCGCACGGACGCCGGCCGCGACCGCCATGACCGCGGCCACCCTCGACCTCATGAGCGGCGGGCGCTTCCTGCTCGGGCTCGGCACCTCCGGGCCGCAGGTGGTCGAGGGCTGGCACGGCCAGCCGTGGGCCGGGCCGCTGAAGCGCACGCGCGAGTACGTGGAGATCGTGCGCCAGGCCCTACGGCGAGAGCGGCTCGAGCACCACGGCGAGCACTACGACATTCCGCTCACGGGCGGAACCGGGCTCGGCAAGCCCCTGAAGCTGATGCTCCGACCGGTGCGCCCGGAGATCCCGATCTACCTCGCCTCGCTCGGGCCCCGGGCCGTGGAGCTCGCCTTCGAGATCGCGGACGGCTGGCTTCCCATCTTCTACGCGCCCGAGCAGGCGCGCACGGTGTTTCCGCTCGAGCGGGCGCGGCAGGGGTTCGACGTCGCGCCCTCCGTACAGCTTGTCGTGACGCAGGACGTCCAGGCGGGCCGCGACGCGCTGAAGCCGTTCTTCGCCTTCTACGCTGGCGGGATGGGTGCGCGGGGGAGCAACTTCTACAACGACCTCGTCGCGCGGTACGGCTACGAGCGCGAGGCGCAGAGGATCCAGGACCTCTTTCTCGACGGCAAGCAGCGCGAGGCGGCCGCGGCGGTGCCCGACGCGTTCGTCGACGAGGTTGCGCTCGTGGGCCCGCCGGAGAGAATCGCCGACCGGCTGGACGCCTGGACGGAGTCGGGCGTCACGACGCTTCTCGTCCAGACGCGTGACCCGCTCGCGCTGCGAACGCTCGCCGGGCTGGCTGCGTGAGCGGGCGCGTGGCCCCGTCAGTAGGGACGGGTGGCGCCGAGATACCCCATCGCGTACCCGGCCTCGGACAGGCTCGAGATCTTCACCACGTCGCCCGTGTGCGGCGCGTGGATGAAGCGGCCGCCGCCGATGTACATCCCCTCGTGGCCGGGGCCGTTCGGGCCCGGGTGGAAGAAGATGAGGTCGCCGGGCTGCAGGTCGGAGGCCGCAACGCGCGTCCCGCGATACCACTGGTAGCCGCTGAAGTGCGGGAGCTCGACGCCGAGCTGCGCGTAGACGTACATCGTGAGCCCCGAGCAGTCGAATCCGCCGGACGGGCTGGCGCCGCCCCACACGTACGGCACACCGAGGAAGCGCTCGGCGAGCGCGACCGCCTGCGCGCCGAGCGACGTCCCCGGGCTCGCGCCCTCGTCCGTCGGCAGCAGCCACGACGCCGGCACGCCGGGGGAGCCGGTGGCCGGCGCGGCTCGGAGCGAGCCGAGGCCGAGTAGCGCCCAGGCCGTGGCGCTGGCGCGGGAGCGGGTGGACGCCGACTTCGCCGCGCGCGC
>JBBSIG010000069.1:0-11608 GCA_038232215.1 Gaiellales bacterium
AGTCCGGAGTACCGGCGAGACCCCAACGCCATGCTAACGACGGGCTCAAAGGCACCATAGGTGTACGGCGTCGACGGACGACCGCCCGATCCTCCACCATTTCAACCGCCCGCGCGTGGCCACGCGGCGACGGTTGCTAACTAAAGATCGAGGGAGCTCTCGACCCTCGTGGACGAGCCGGACAGCCCCAGATCAGGACCGCAGCGGGTTGAGCGAGTGCGCGCGCAGACGCTTCCCCCCTGAGACGCGGCTGCCCGGCTCGCTCCTCATGCTCGCCGAGCGGAGGCCACTCTGCCCCGCCCGGGCGGGTGGACCTCACCTCTCCGTTCGGGGGGCTTCTCGTACGATGGCTCGATGGAGAGGCTGACGGCTCGCCCAGCGCTCTACTGCGGCGCGATGGCCGCGTTCTTCGCCTCCCTGCTCTGGGTCGACCGTTCGACCGGCCCCGGCGCGCAGCTCGTGCTGGGCCTGGCGGCCTGGGTCGTGCTCGCCGCCTCCTGCCGGCCGCTCGCGCCGGAGCGCCGCGCGCAGGTCGCCGTCGTGGTCGTCGTGGCCACGCTTGCGGAGCTGATCGGGTCGATCGTCTGGGGCGTGTACCGGTACCGGCTCGGAAATCTCCCGCTCTTCGTGCCGCCCTGCCACGGGCTCGTCTACCTGACGGGCCTGCACCTGAGCCAGAGCGCGGCCGCGCGGCGCTACGCACGTCCCTTCCTCGCCCTCGCTCTTTCGAGTGCCCTCGTCTGGGCGCTCCTCGGGGCAGCGGTCCTGCCGCGGCGCGACGTCGCCGGCCTGATCGGGGCGCTCACTTTCGCAGCCTTCGTCGTACGCGGCCGCAACGGCGCCGTGTACGCGGGCGTCTTCTTCGCGGTCGCGGCTCTCGAGCTCTACGGCACGGCCGTGGGCACCTGGCGCTGGGCGGAGGCCGTCCCGGGACTCGGAATACCCGACGGAAACCCGCCGAGCGGCGCAGCGAGCGGCTACGTCCTGTTCGACATCGCCGCTCTCACGCTCGCGCCTCGGCTCCTGCGGGCGGCTCGGGCAGCGAGAACCCGAAGCGGGCTCGCCGGTCCTCGGCTCGGTCGAGCTCGATCCGCCTGATCGAGCCGAGCGGGACGATCAGCTCCGCGGGCGCCTCGCGCTCGTCGTCCGGGTGGGGCGCGATCGTGACGAAGCCGAACCCCGGCTCCGGCGAGATCGCGGCCAGCGCGAAGCGGGCCCCGTCGACGAGCTCGATCTCGACGGTGGCCCGATCGGCTCCGACCCGCTCCGTGAAACGCTCGATCTGTCGGTGGAGCCGCTCGACGAAGTCGTCGTGCGGCCCGGCCTGGCCCGGAACCCAGAGCTCTCGCACGCGGGCAGCGTAGTCGCTCCCTGCTCCCCGCTCTTGCAAAGCCGGGCACGGCGGGTGAAGATGCCCCGCCATGCCCCGCACCCCCCTCGAGGTGAAGCAGATCGACCTCCCCGTGAGCGCCCGCGGATACAACCGCGCCGCGACGGACCAGCTCCTGAAGGAGGTCGCGACGGACTACGAGGCCGTGTGGTGGGAACGGAAGGATCTGCGCGACGAGATCGAGCGCCTGGAGTCCGAGCGGGCCGGCCTGGCCGAGCAGGAGCGGCTCGTGAGCGGGGCCCTCATGGCTGCGAGAGGCCTAGCGGAGAGGCTTCGCCGAGAGGCGAGACGGCGGGCGAAGGCGCTCGTGCGGCGCGCGGAGGAGGATGCGAGCGAGCTCGTCGCCGCAGCCGAGCGAGAGCGCGACCGTCTGGCCGAGGAGGCGCTGGCAGCCGAGTGGGAGCGCGACCGGCTACTCGAGGAGGTGCGGCGCCTGCAGTCGCTCGCCGCCGAGACGCGCACCGACCTCTCCGGCTATCTCACGGCCGCGCTGGAGCGAATCGCGTCGGAGACGGGCGTGGAGGCGAAAGAGCTCCGTCCGGAGCCCGAGGCGCCGCTCGCGGACGACCTGCGGGCCGAGGCACGCGAGGCCGCCTCCGCCTGAGACCTCCTCGGAGGTAACTCAGAAGAGCTGCTCGCTCGCGGCGGCGAAGGCGCCGACGTGGGCGCGTCCGAGCCGTGTGATCACCCGCCCGCGCGGGGTCCGCTGGATGAACCCGAGCTGGAGGAGATAGGGCTCGTAGACGTCCTCGATCGTGTCCGGCTCCTCGCCGAGCGCGACGGCCAGCGTCGACAGCCCGACGGGCCCCCCGTCGAAGCGCTCGACGATCGCGCGCAGGAGCTCGCGGTCGGTGTGCTCGAGGCCCTGCCGGTCGACCTCGTGAAGACAGAGCGCCTCCTGGGCGATCGCCTCGGTGATCGCGCCCGCGTGACGTACCTGGGCGACGTCTCGCACCCGGCGCAGGATCCGGTTCGCGATCCGGGGCGTGCCGCGCGCACGCAGCGCGATCTCGTCGGCGGCCCCCTCCTCGATCGCCACGTCGAGAATGCGGGCGGAGCGGCGAACGATCGTCCCGAGCTCGGGAGCGTCGTAGTAGCCGAGCCGGAAGGTCAAGCCGAAACGGTCGCGGAGCGGCGTCGTCAGCAGGCCGGTGCGAGTGGTCGCGCCGACGAGCGTGAAGGGCGGCAGGTCGAGCGTGAGCGTCCTGGCGGCCGGCCCCTGACCCACCACGATGTCGAGGCGGAAGTCCTCGAGCGCCCCGTACAGGATCTCCTCGATCGCTCGGGGGAGCCGGTGGATCTCGTCGACGAACAGGACGTCTCGCTCCTCGAGGGCGGTCAGAATGGCGGCCATGTCGCCCTTCCGCTCGAGCGCCGGCCCGGCGACCGTGCGGATGCCGACGCCGAGCTCGGCCCGGATGATCGTCGCGAGGCTCGTCTTCCCGAGCCCGGGCGGGCCGACGAGGAGGACGTGGTCGAGGGCCTCCGCTCGCGCCCGAGCCGCCTCGAGCGCGATCGCGAGCTGCTCCTTGACCCGCGGCTGCCCGACGAACTCGTCGAGCCGGCGAGGGCGGAGCGAGCGCTCGATCTCCTCCTCTTCGACCTCGGCGACAGGGGCCAGGAACTGGGTGCTCATGCTGCTCTCAACGCCTGCCGGACGCGCTCCTCGGGCGAGAGGTCGGGGTCGATCGCGGCGAGCGCCTGCTCCGCCTCGGCGAGCGAGTAGCCGAGCTCGAGCAGCGCCTCGCGGGCGACAAGGTGCGGCGACGTCCCCGCCGGAGTCGCGAGCGGAACGACTCCCCCGTCGCCGAGACGCTCCTTCAGCTCGAGCACGACCCGCTGCGCCGTCTTCTTGCCGATGCCCGGAATCGCCTGGAACCGTGCGGTGTCCTCCAGCGCGATCGCGCGGCGCAGCTCCGCGGGAGTCGACCCCGAGACGATGGCGAGCGCCACCTTCGGGCCGACGCCCGAGACGGACAGGAGCTGCTCGAAGAGCTCCCGCTCGGCCGGCTCGGCGAAGCCGTAGAGCTGGAGAGCGTCCTCGCGCACGTGCAGGTACGTCTCGACGGTGACCTCCTCCGCCCCTTCCGCCCTCCGCAAGGCGCTCGGCGTGGCGTGCACGAGGTAGCCGACGCCGGAGACGTCGAGCACGAGGCCCTCGCCGGTCCGGCGCGCCGGTCGACCGCGCAGACGGGCGATCATCCGGCGATCCGAAGCAGGGGGGGCGCGAGGGCATGACAGACGGCGACGGCGAGGGCGTCGGCCGCATGGCTCGGAGTCGGCGGCGCGTCGAGGCCGAGAATGGTCTTCACCATCCGCTGCACCTGCGTCTTCTCGGCTCGGCCGTAGCCGCAGACGGTCTGCTTGACGTGCGCCGGCGCGTACTCGGCGCACGCGATCCCGGCGCCGGCGCAGGCGACGAGCACGGCGCCGCGCGCTTGCCCGACCGAGAGAGCGATACGGGCGTCGGCGCCGACGAAGGACTCCTCCAGCACCGCGGCGTCGGGCGAGTGCTCCGCGATCAGGCCGCGCACCCGGTCGAAGATCGTCAGGAGGCGAAGCTCCGGGCGCTGACCGGCCGGAGTCCGCCACCAGCCGAAGTCGAGGCCGCGCAGGCGCCCGTCCACACTCTGCACGATCCCGTAGCCGCAGGTCGCCGTGCCGGGATCGATGCCGAGGACCTTCACGCTGAGACATTAGGCGCCGCACCGGACGCTCCTGCCCCGGCGCGGCGCCGCTGGCGCCGCAGGCTCGCGAAAGGCTGAAGAGCGGACCGGCCGCCCCCTGGCCGGCCCGCTCGAACGCCCTCATTGTGTCCTCGACGCCGGGGTCTCAAGCCCGTTTCGTGAAAGATGGCCACCGGAGTGACTCGCATCGTCACCCTGGGTACATCCGTCGCATGGACCAGCCGGCGCTCCTACTCCCAGACGGCAGCCGCCTCGTGCTCTCCGGGACACTCTCCGTGGGACGGGACGAGGTCAACGGGCTCCAGCTCCAGGCGTCCACCGTCAGCCGCCTGCACGCTCGCCTGATCGAGGCCGGCGGCCGCTGGTTCCTCGAGGACCTCGGCAGCTTCAACGGCACCTACGTGAACGGCTCGCGGCTGCAGCAAGCCGTCCGCACGCCTCTCCGCCACGCAGACCGGATCGTGTTCGGCTCCGAGGCCCTCGTCTTCACGTCGCCGGCCGAGCTCGCCGACACGCAGCGGACCGAGCCCCTCGAGGCGCAGCCCGCAGGCGCCGGCGTCCTCTCACCGTTCCAGGTCCAGGTGGTCGAGTGCCTCTGCTCCTCGTGGCTCGCAGGGGCGAGCCTCGACGAGCTCCCGTCGAACGAGCAGATCGCCGTCCGGCTCGGCACCCCGAACGCGGTCGAGGCGGTCAAGGCCGCCCTCCGGCGCTGCTACGCGAAGGCGGGACTGACCGGGATGCCGTCGGGCGCCAAGCGGCGCGCGCTCTGCCGGGTCGCCCGGCAGCGCGGCTGGCTGTAGAGACGAGAGTCGGGCTCTGATAGAAACCGACCGTGCCCGAAGAGGGTTCGCTCACGCTGCCCGACGGGAGCGAGCGTCCACTCGATCGCGAGCTCTCGATCGGACGCGGCGACGAGAACGACGTCACGATCGACGACGTCACCGTCAGCCGCCTCCACGCCGTGCTCCGCTACGTCGACGGGAATTGCGCCGCGCCGTTGGCCCGAAATCTGTTTCGACGTCATAGATGGCAAAGCGACGATCGCCTTCGAGACCGTCGCCCGTCACCGCCACCGACTCGAGCTGCTCGCCCTGCAGCGACTTCACCGGATAGCGCCACAGCTCCAAGACTCGCATGCCGGCGACGCTACCTCGTTTCGCTGAGGAGTCCCAAAGAACTCGTCGCCCCCGACGCTGCCCGTTGCCACAAAGCCGGGCACGTACTAGCCGGACACGCTGCTTGCAAACAGTCGCCGAGGACTAGCCCGCGACCGTCTCGAGCACGCGCTCGGGGATGTCGAAGTTGGCGAAGACGTCCTGGACGTCGTCGTTCTCCTCGAGCGTGTCCATCAGGCGCAGGATCTTCTTGGCGGCGGACTCTTCCGCCACCTCCACCGTCGTCTTCGGCACCATCGTCAGCTCGGCCGACTCGATCGCGATCCCGGCGGCCTCGATCGCCGCCCGGACGGCGGGGAGCTGCTCGGGCGCGCACGTGACCTGGAAGCTGGAGCCGTCCGGCGTCACGTCGTCCGCCCCACCCTCGGCCGCCGCGAGGGTCAGCTCGTCCTCGTCCGTCGAGTCGGCCGGAACGAGGACGATCCCGCGGCGCTCGAAGAGCCACGCGACCGCGCCCGAGGTGCCGAGGTTGCCGTCGTTCTTGTCGAAGGCGTGGCGCACGTCGGAGGCGGTGCGGTTCCGGTTGTCGGTCAGGGCCTCGACGATGACCGCCACCCCGCTCGGGCCATAGCCCTCGTACAGCACGGTCTCGAACGCCGCCGCGTCGGCATCGGCGCCGGACCCCTTCGCGATCGCGCGGTCGATGTTGTCCTTCGGCATCGAGTAGCTCCTCGCCTTCTCGATCGCGTTCTGCAGGGCGAGATTTCCGGCGGGATCGCCGCCCCCCTGCTTTGCGGCGACGATGATCGCGCGCGAGAGCTTGGAGAAGAGCTTGCCCCGCTTGGCGTCCGCGGCGCCCTTCTTGTGCTTGATCGACGACCACTTGCTATGTCCTGACACCTGTCTCCTCTCGTACGGCCTCGAGAAACAGCTCGTGCACCCGCGTATCGCCGGTGAGCTCGGGATGGAAGGCGGCGACGAGGATCCGACCTTCGCGGGCGAGCACCGGATGCCCGTCGTGCTCGGCGAGCACCTCCACGCCCGGGCCGACCTCCTCGATCCACGGCGCCCGGATGAAGATCCCGCGAACCGGCTCGTCGTCGCCCGCCAGGTCGAGATCGGCCTCGAAGCTCGCCACCTGCCGGCCGAACGCGTTGCGGCGGACCGAGACGTCGATCAGCCCGAGATTCTCTCGACCCAGCAGGATCAGCCCGGCGCAGGTGCCGAGCACGGGCGCGTCGAAGCGGCGCAACGCCTCCTCGAGGCCGTAGAGCCGGATCAGACGGGTGATCGCGGTCGACTCGCCGCCCGGGATGACGAGCCCGTCGAGCCCGTCGAGCTGCTCGGGCTTTCGCACCTCCACGACGTCGGCGCCGAGCCGGCGCAGCACGTTCGCGTGCTCCCGAACGTTCCCCTGCACGGCCAGAACGCCGATCCTGAGGCGCTTCGACATACGTCCGATTGTAGATCGGCCCTCGGCTCCGGCGGTCCGCCGAGCGGCTCGGAGCAGGCGCCGCGGCTCCCGCGGCGGGGGGCTACCAGCCGCGCGTCTCGAGGAGCTCTTCGGGAGCCAGCGCGGCGGCCGACAGGCCGCTCATCGCATCGCCGAGCCCGGCCGACACGCGGGCGAGGATCTCCGCGTCCCGGAAGTGGGTGGTCGCCTCGACGATCGCCTTCGCGCGCTCCGAAGGATTTCCGGACTTGAAGATCCCGGAGCCCACGAAGACCCCGTCGGCCCCGAGCTGCATGCAGAGCGCGGCGTCGGCGGGCGTCGCGATTCCTCCCGCCGTGAACGTCACCACGGGCAGCCGCACGTGCTCGGACACCCAGCGGACGAGCTCGTAGGGTGCCTGCAGGTTCTTCGCCTCCGTGTAGAGCTCCTCCGGGGCAAGACTCCCGAGGCGGCGGATGCCCCCGAACACCGCGCGCATGTGCGTGACGGCGTTCACGATGTCGCCCGTGCCGGCCTCGCCCTTCGTCCGGATCATCGCCGCTCCCTCGGAGAGGCGCCGAAGTGCTTCCCCCACGTTCCGGCAGCCGCACACGAACGGGACGGTGAAGCCCCACTTGTCGATGTGGTGCGCCTCGTCCGCCGGGGTGAGCACCTCGCTCTCGTCGATGTAGTCGACCTCGAGCGCCTCCAGGATCTGAGCCTCGACGAAATGTCCGATCCGCGCCTTCGCCATGACGGGAATCGTCACCGTCTGCTGGATTTCCCGAATCCGATCCGGGTCGGCCATCCGGGCGACGCCGCCCTCACGTCGGATGTCGGCCGGCACCCGCTCGAGCGCCATGACGGCGACCGCTCCTGCATCCTCGGCGATGCGCGCCTGCTCGGCGGTCGTGACGTCCATGATCACCCCGCCCTTCAGCATCTCGGCGAGGCCGCTCTTGACCCGCATCGTCCCGGTCTCGGCCATGTCAGGAGTGTAGCGCCGCTACCTGAGGCAGTCCGACAGGAGCTTGCGCTCGTTCGCGGCCGGCTCGACCAGCCAGGTCACGACGGCGTTGTTTCGCCGCTCGAGCAGGTTCTTCACCCGCTTCTTGTTGCCCGCGAATCTGCGGAAGGCGGCCTCGAGGCGGCGTCCTTCGGCACGCGTGTTCCCGAAGGCGATCGTCGCGCTGTTCCCACCCACGTTCACCCGGAGCCCGCCCGCGGGCGCGTTCCCGGCGATGAAGCCGAGCTGCTTCGGGCTCGTGCTCGTCTCGAGACCCTGGTCGTCGAGGCAGGACTGCGTGTCTCCGAGGGAGAGGAGCGCGTTCGGGTCCGGCTTCCCGTCGCCGCCTCCGCCGCAACCGGCCAGCAAGACGAGTGCCGCAAGAGGTGCCGCGAGCGTCGGCCGGAGGCGGGCGGACATGCCGGAAGAGGCTAGACGATCCGCCGTACGAGCGACCGGCACGCGCTGTCAGAATCTCTCGATGCACCCTTGGTCGACCGAGCTCGCGGGCCGGCTCGACGAGCTGTCCCTCGAGAGCGACGCGCTCGCCGGCAACCCGCTCGGGGATCCGAGCAGCCGCCCGCTCTGGGTCTACGTCCCGCCCGGCTACGACGAGGAGCCCGACCGGCGCTACCCCGCCGTCTACGCGATCCAGGGACTGACCGGACAGATCGACATGTGGCGGAACCGCCAGGCGTTCGGGGTCAGGACCTACCCCGAGCTCGTGGACGAGCTGTTCGCGGCCGGGGACGCGCCCCCCTGCATCGTGGTCTTCGTCGACGCCTGGACCTCGCTCGGCGGGAGCCAGTTCCTCGACTCGCCCGCGACCGGCCGCTACCACACCTACCTCTGCGACGAGGTGGTCGCCTTCGTCGACGAGCGCTACCGGACGCTCGCGGCGCGCGAGCACCGCGGGATCGCGGGCAAGTCGAGCGGCGGCTACGGCGCGATGGTGACGCCGATGCTGCGGCCGGACCTCTGGGGCGGGCTCGCGACCCACGCCGGCGATGCCCTCTTCGAGGTCTGCTACCAGCCGGAGTTCCGCGAGGCGGCGCGCGCTCTGACCCGCGACTACGAGGGCTCCTTCGACCGCTTCTGGGACGACTTCCGGCAGCGGCCCCACCTTCCGAGGCCGAGCGACGCGGTCCTGATCAACACGTACTGCATGGCCGCGTGCTACTCCGCGGACGAGGACGGAACCGTCCACCTGCCCTTCGATCTCACCACCGGTGCGCTATTGCCGGACGTCTGGCAGCGCTGGCTCGAGCGCGATCCCGTCCGCATGGTCCCGCGCCACGCCGACACGCTGCGCTCCCTGCGCGCGATCTACGTCGACGCCGGCACGCGCGACGAGTACTTCCTCGACCTGGGTGCAACCGCCTTCCGGGACGCGCTCGCGGCGATCGGAGTCACGGACGTCCGGTTCGAGCTCTTCGACGGCAAGCACGGGGGCATCACGTACCGCTATCCGCTCGCGCTCGCCTACCTCGCCGAGCGGCTGTCGCCATGAGGCTCAGCAGTCGCGGGAGATCAGCCGCTCGTACGCGTACTTCGGCCACTCGTACGCGACGCCGATGACGAAGTGACGCAGGTCGGGCTGGGAGGCGACCGCCTCGACCCGCCCGTGGAAGCAGCGCCGGAACAGCATCCGCGCCCGGCGGACGTGGTAGGCGGAGGTGACGACGATGAGCGAGCGCCAGCCGTGCTCGGCAGCCAGCAGAGCCATCCCCCGTGCTTCCCCGCGCGTGCTGTACGGGCGGGGGTAGAAGCAGAGCACGCGGAGACTCGTCCGGCCGGCGCAGAGCCGGTTCCCGTTGCGCCAGCCGGGAGCGCGCCCATCCGAGATCACAAGCGTACGCGCGAGGCCCCGCCGCATCAGGGCGAGCCCTTCGTCGAGCCGCTCGTCCCGGCCGCCGGCGAGGACGACGAGCGCGTCCGCCCGGGTGAGACGGTCCTCGTGCGGAAAGACGAAGAGGTAGGCGGAAGCGGCAGCGACGACCGCGACGAGGGCGGCGAGACGGAGCAAGCGCCGGGCGTGCTACGTCTCGCCGGCGTGCATGCTCCAGCGCGCGACGTCGCGGATCGAGACGATGCCGATCGCACGCCCGCCCTCGACCACGGGCAGATGGCGGAACCCGTGCTCGAGCATGAGCTTGCCCGCCTCCTCCGCCGACGTCGACTCGGTGCCGGTGATGGGGTCGGCGGTCATCCACTCGCGCACGCGCGCCTCGCTCGAATGCGTGCGAGCGGCGACCGCGCGCAGGAGGTCGCGCTCGGTCAGGATGCCGATGAGGCGCCCGAAATCGCTGACGACGGCGGAGCCGACCCCTCGCTCCATCATCTTCGCGGCCGACTCGCCGAGCGTGTCCTCGGGGGCCACGACGACCACGTCGCGGCTCATCAGGTCCTTCAGGTCGGTCACCGGAGCGAGGTTAACGCACCGCCCCGACGCCAGTGACCCCGCACGCGCGAGAGCCGCCCGGGTAGCGGGCGGCTCTCGTCGTGCGTCGGAGGGAGTGGCTAGGGAACCAGGCTCGAGGCGGCGGTCGTGCTCCCGGGCGCGGCGACGGTGCCGTCTGCGTTCACCGCGATGCCGAGCTCCGCCTCCGCCACGAGCTCCTCGAGCGGATCGAGCGTGTACGTGGTGCCGCTCGAGCTGATGCGCGCGGACCGCGGCAGCCACTTCGACCCGGACATCTTCGACACCTTCGTCGAGAGCCTCGACGAGGTCCTGGAGATCAAGGATCTCTACGACGACCGGCGGGCGGGCGGCGTCGCCCTCGCGGCGCATCGCTAGGACCCGGGCCGACCGCGTTCGTCCCGGGGGAAGTCGCTATGGTCAGGGAATGTCCTGGTTCTCGCAGCACGCGTTGACCCGGGCCGTCGCGAGCGGCGCGCTCGCATTCGGCCTCCTCGGTGTCGTCCGCCCCGCCGTGCTCGCCCGCATGCTCGAGACGGGCGACGAGACCGCCCGCGAGATCGGCTTCCGCGACCTCGGCAACGCGCTCGTGCTCTTCGGGGCCGCCGACGCGCGCCTCGGGCTTGCCCAACGGATGCTCTACGACGTCGCCGACGCCGTCATGTTCGGCCGCCGCAAGCCGGGCGTCGCGGTTGCGGCCCTGGGCGGCGCCGCCCTCGGGGCGCTCGCTCTCGCGGCGGACTGATCGACCCGCACCCGCAGATCGTGCCGCTTCGCTCGGGCGCCGAGGCGCGGCTGACGAACCCGATCGGCGACCGGGCGGTCGTCTTCGTCGACGGCGGACAGGGAGGCGACGTGCCGGGGACCTGGAGCGCGACGCTCCGCTGGCTCGTCGACCGTCTGGCCCCCCGCTATCCGGAGCTCGGCTTCGTCGAGGTCAAGTACCGGATCAAGTCGTGGAAGCGGCTCGGCATGTGCACCGAGGACGCGGTGGCAGCGCTCCAGCTCGCGGTCGAGTCGGGCGCCGAGCGCTGCGCCCTCGTCGGCTTCTCTATGGGTGGCGCGGTGGCGATCAGCGCGGCGGAGCACCCCGCCGTGACGACCGTCGTGGGCCTCGCCCCGTGGATCCCCGAGCGCCTGAGCCTGAGCACGCTCGCGGGCAGGCGCTTCGCGGTCGTCCACGGCGCGCTCGACCGCTATCTCCCGGGGATCCCGGGGGTGAGCCCCGCGAACTCGCGCAGCGGGTTCGAGCGGGCGCGCGCAGCCGGCGTGGACGGCGTCTACACCCTGATCCAGGGCGCTGTCCACGGCGTGGCGGTCAACCGCCCGTGGGGAGGCGTCGTCGCGCTACCGCGCGCCCGCCGCTGGGCGGCGCTGCTCGGCGCCGAGCTCGAGCGCTTCGAGGAGTCGGGCCGGGCTCGCGACCCGGGCCGCGAGCAATCCAAGTACCAGTCTGTTACTTGGTGTGCCGGCGCGGCGCCGGCTCGAGGCGGCGGCGTGCGCGCTGAGCGGCGTCCGGGCGCTTGACGTTCCACACGAGCCCGAGCTTCTCGAGACCG
>JBBSIG010000070.1:0-11608 GCA_038232215.1 Gaiellales bacterium
CTCGTCCGGGTCGAACTCTCCGTCGTCCGCCTCGTCGTCGTCCGCGGCGAAGACCTCCGGCAGCTCGAGCAGCGACTCGTCGAGCTCCTGCTCGCGCTGGTGGCGGCACTGCTCGACGACGAGAGCGATCTCCTCCTCGGTCACGTAGGCGCCCTGCACGCGCTGAAGCCGCGAGGTGCCGAGCGGCTTGAAGAGCATGTCGCCCTGCCCGAGCAGGCTCTCGGCTCCCGACTGGTCGAGGATGACGCGGGAGTCCGTCTGGCTCGAGACCGCGAAGGCGATCCGGGAGGGGACGTTGGCCTTGATCATCCCGGTGATCACATCCACGGAGGGGCGCTGCGTCGCGAGCACGAGGTGGATCCCGACGGCGCGCGACTTCTGCGCGAGCCGGATCACGGCGTCCTCCACCTCCTGCGGGGAGATCATCATCAGGTCGGCGAGCTCGTCGATCACGACGAGGAGGTACGGCATCGGCTCCTCCCCGCGCCCGCGGAGCGCGCGGTTCGCCTCGGGCAGGCTGCGGGCCCGGACGACGCTCATGCGCTCGTAGCGGCGCTCCATCTCGCCGACGACGTTCGCGAGCGCCGCCGCCGCCTGCTTCGGGCTCGAGACGACCGGGGTCAGCAGGTGCGGGATCGACTCGTAGTAGTTGAGCTCGATCCGCTTCGGGTCGATCAGGATCATCCGCACGTCGTCGGGTGTGGAGCGCAGCAGGATGGAGGTGAGGATGGTGTTGATGCAGCCCGACTTGCCCGACCCCGTCGTCCCGGCGATCAGCATGTGCGGCATGCGAGCGAGATCGGCCCACACGGCCGTCCCCGAGATGTCCTTGCCGAGCCACACCGAGAGCGGGCTCGCGGTGCCCGGCAGGTCGTCGTAGATGTCGCCCAGCGTGACGAGGTTCGGCGACAGGTTCGGCAGCTCGACGCCGACGGCCTGCTTGCCCGGGATGGGAGCCAGGATGCGAATCTCGGTCGTCGCGAGCGCGTAGGAGAGGTCGTCCTTCAGGGCGGCCACCTTGGACACCTTGGTGCCCGGAGCGAGCTTGAGCTCGAAGCGGGTCACGCGCGGCCCGGAGATCTGCCCGCTGATCGTGGCCTCGACTCCGAAGTGCGCGAGCGTCTGCACGAGCAGCTCGGCGGTTCGGCCGCTCTGCTCGCTCGAGGCGGCGGTTCCGGGCGCGGAGTGCCTGAGCAGTTCGCGGTCCGGAAGCCGGTAGTCGTCTGCGCTCCCGGCTCGCGCAGGCACGAGCGAGGCCAACGGGACCGGCTGACTCTCCTCGGTGTCCGGCTCCGCGGCAGCCTCGAGTACCGGCGGAGGCCCGATCAGGTCGGGATAGTCGTGTACGCCGTCGACCAGTGGCGGGCTCGGAGCGTGCAGAGTGGTGGGCGGCTCCTCCTTGGCCCCGCTCCGGCGCGAGGCCCTCGGCGCGGAGGTCGCGCGGCGCTTCGCCGCGGTGCGGACGACGTGCCCGGAGCGCCGCAGGAGCGCACCGATCGAGGCGCCCGAGAGCAGCAGCACCCCCACGAGCAGCGCGAGCGCACCGACGATCGTCGCTCCCGTGCCGCCGAGCAGCAGTCCGACGACGGTCGAGAGCTGACGCCCGAGCCACCCTCCGTGACCCGCGCCCAGAGTGAGCAGCAGACCGAAGAGGAGGACGGCGAGCCCGGCCCGGAACGGCCGCACGTCCACGAGACTGCTGCGCGCGACCAGCAGCGAGCCGATCGCGAGGAGCAGAAGCGGCGCCACGTAGGCGCCGTCGCCCACGGCCGCGCGGAAGCCGTCCACCACGGCTCCGCCGACGAAGCCGCCGCTCAGGCCGAGGTAGAGCAGCGCGGCGAGGAAGAGGCCGAGGGCCGCGAGCCCGAGCCCGACGAGCTCCGGACGGTGGCCGTACCGCGCGCGCGACCGCCTCGTGCGCCTCTTCACGCGTGCGGGCTTGCGAGGGCGCAGCTTGGTCGACCGCTTCTTGCGCGCCATGGGCGTGAGTTCGGCAACGCGGCCACCGCTCCTCCCGAGCCGACCGCCCGCTCCCCCGCTTCCGGGGACGAAGCTCAGCCGAGAGCGGCCAGGCGCTCGTGCAGGAGGGCGAGGAAGCCGTCTGCGTCGATCTCCACCGCCACGTGGGCGTTCGGCACGTTCTCCGTGCGCCGCCACAGGTCGACGACCGTGCGACCGCGGCAGAGGGCCGACTCGCAGTCGACCGCGACGTGCCGCTCGAGCGTCTCGACGAGCCCGAGCCCGAGCACGTGCGCGACCGCGACCGCGTCGTGGATCGGCGAGCCCGCGAACCCGTAGACCTCGCGGTGGAAGACGGTGTAGAAGCGGAGCAGCTCGGCGACGAAGGCGCCGGCCCGACCGGTCTCGCGCAGGCGCTCCCCGTGCTCGGGCGTCATCAGGGCCCGGTGCGTGACGTCCAGGCCGATCATCGTCACGTCGAGCCCGCTCGCGAACACGCGGGCGGCCGCTTCCGGATCGGCCCAGATGTTGAACTCGGCGGCGGGCGTCACGTTGCCCTCGGCGATCGACCCGCCCATCAGCACGATCCGCTCGATTCGGCCGGCCGCCTCCGGCCGCAGCGAGAGGAGGAGCGCGACGTTCGTCAACGGCCCCGTCGGCACGAGCGTCACGGGCTTCGGCGAGGCGAGGATCCGCTCCGCGAGGAAGTCCACGGCATGACCCTCGACCGGTGACCGCTCCGCTGGCGGCAGCTCCGGCCCGTCCAGTCCCGTCTCGCCGTGCACGTACGCCGCGACGAACGGCTCGCGGACGAGCGGTACGGGCGCACCGGCGGCCACGGGGATGTCGCCGCGGCCCACCAGCTCGAGCACCCGGATCGCGTTCGCGGTCGTCTTCTCGAGCGTCTGGTTGCCGGCCACCGTGGTCACGCCGAGCAGCTCCACCTCAGGGCTCGCGAGCGCGAGGAGGAGCGCGATCGCGTCGTCGTGCCCAGGGTCGCAGTCGATCAGGACGGGAGTGCTCACCGGGCGAGTATCGCGTCCAGCTCGGCGACCGTGGGCAGGGAGGGCTGCGCGCCCGGCCGGGAAGCCGCGAGCGCGCCGGCCGCGCAGGCGCGCCCGAGCGCCTCGGCGTGCTCGCGCCCCTCGAGGAGCGAGACGACGAGGCAGGCGCAGAAGGCGTCCCCGGCCGCGGTCCCGTCCACCGCCACGACGCGCGGCGGGCGGGCGCGTGCGACCTCCTCGCCCCGCTCGAGCAGCACGGCGCCCTCCTCGCCGAGCGTCAGCGCCATGAGCCGCGGAGCCTCAGCGAGCGCGTCGAGCTCGAAGCGGTTGACGACGACGAGGTCGGCGCGGCGCAGGACGTCCACGGGAACCGGCCGCGCGGGCGCGGCGTTGAGCGCAAAGAACCCGTCGGCGGCGCCGGACGCCGCCGCCACCGCCTCGACCGGGATCTCGAGCTGGCAGAGCAGCGCGCCGCCGGGCGCCGCGGCGGCGCTGTCGCCCGGGTCGATCTGCTCGTTCGCTCCCGGAGCCACGACGATCTGATTCTCGCCGTCGTCGGCGACGATGATCAGCGCGACGCCCGTCGCCGCCGCGACCGTACGTACCTCGAGCGTCGCGCCCGAGCCGCTCAGTCCCCGGAGCGCCTCCTCGGCGAACCCGTCGTCCCCCACGCAGCCCAGGAAGCGAACCTCCGCGCCCAGGCGGGCGGCCGCCACGGCCTGGTTCGCGCCCTTCCCCCCGGGAACGCGCTCGAAGACGGCGTCGGTGACGGTCTCGCCGGGACGCGGAAGCCGCCCGCAGCGCGCAACGAGATCGAGGTTGACCGAGCCGACGACGGTGAGCCGGGGCGGCGTGGACCGAGCCCCGGCCGAGCCCTTACGCCGCTGCAAGCGCGCGCAGGTCGTCGACCGCCCGGCCGAGCAGGTTCTCGCGCAGGTCGAAGAGGCCCGCCCAGAGCGACGAGCGATCGGGGGTCGCGTCGATCCTGGCGGCGTCCGCGAGCCCCTGCAGCGCCCGCACGAGCACGGCGAGCTCGAGGTAGCTCTGGGCGACCCGGATCGTGTCGGCGCGGACTCCGGCGCGCTCCAGGATCGGCGCCCACTCGAGCACCTCCCCCGCTCCGGGGCCGCCGTACCAGGAGCGGCCCTCGACGCGCTCCGGCTCGAGCTCGAGCAGGTAGCGGTCGAGCGGTCGCTCGAGCCCGACGAGCGCCGTCTCGACTCGGTCGGCCGCGTGGCGGAGCGCGGCCTGCCGCCCGCCGGGCGTCGACGGCACGGCCTCGCCGCGCGCCCAGCGCTCCAGCAGCCGGCAGAACGCGAGCGACGCCGCCTCGCAGGCGCCGAGCTGCACGATCAGCCGCCGTCCCGTCAGGGCCTCGACCGCGTTGTCGGCGAGGACGTCGTTCCAGCCTGGCTCCGCTCGGACTCTCATTCCGTTCCTGGCGCAGACTCCGCCGGCCGGGGGTGCGAGGTCATACCTCCACCACGACGGGGAGGATCATCGGGCGCCGGCGGGTGCGGTCGTAGACGAGCTGCCCGACCTCGTCGTGAAGGTGCTCCTGCAGCAGCTTGATCTCGGTGACGTCGGCGGCGAGCAGCTCGCGCAGCACCCGGGCGGCCTCGGCCCGGAGCTCCTCGAGCAGCGGCGCCGAGCCGTCGCCGAACCCCCGCGCGATCAGCTCGGGAGGCGCGGTCGCGTTCCCGTTCGCCCCGGCGAGGGTCGTGACGATGATGAGCACGCCGTCCTCGGAGAGCCGGCGCCGGTCTCGGAGAGCGACGTCGTGCACGTCGCCGACGCCGAGACCGTCGACGAACGTGATCCCGGCCTCGATCTGGTCGACGATGCGCACGCCGTCCGCGTCGAGCTCCACCACCGAGCCGTTCTCGGCCAGGATGATGGAGCCGGCCGGGATGCCGGCCTCGCGGGCGAGCTGCGCGTGGGCGGCGAGCATGCGGAACTCGCCGTGCACGGGCATGACCGCCTTCGGGCGCACGAGCGAGAGGATCGTCCGGAGCTCCTCCGAGCAGGCGTGCCCCGAGACGTGGACCGGGGCGATCTCCTGATGCAGCACCTCCGCACCCGATTTCGCCAGCCGGTTGATCGCGTCGTGCACGCGGAGCTCGTTGCCGGGGACCGGCTTCGCGGAGATGATCACGGTGTCGCCGCGCTCCACGCGAATCGCGGGATGGTCGTTGTAGGCGATCCTGGTGAGGGCGGACAGCGGCTCTCCCTGACTCCCGGTGCAGAGGATCATCTGCTCCTGCGGCAGGAGGTCGTCGAGCTGGTTCGGGCGGATCAGCACGCCCTCGGGCACGTCGATGTAGCCCAGGCCTCGGGCGATGTTGATGTTCTTCCGCATGGAGCGTCCGATTACGCAGACCTTGCGACCGACCTGCACCGCGACGTCGATCGCCTGCTGCATGCGGTGGACGTTCGAGGCGAACGAGGCGACGAGGACCCGTCCCCGGCGAAGCGGGATGATCTGGCGGAACGCCTCGCCGACGACGCGCTCGGACGGTGTCGTGCCCGGTCGCTCCGCGTTCGTCGAGTCGCCGAGCAGCAGGTCGACGCCCTGGTTCCCCACCTCCGCGAGCCTGCCGACGTCCGTCTTCAGCCCGTCGATGGGCGTGTGGTCGATCTTGTAGTCGCCCGTGTGCACGATCCGACCGCCCGGCGTGTCGATCACGAGCGCGACAGCGTCGGGAATCGAGTGCGCCATCCGGATGAAGCCGACGCGGAAGGGACCGAGCTGGATCGGCGGTCCGTCGGGATCGGCCTCGCGCTGCTCCGTCGAGCGCAGGAGACCGTGCTCGTCGAGCTTCGACTTGATCAGTCCGAGCGTGAAGCGCGTCGCCCAGACCTCCGGCACGCGCACCTCGCGCAGGAGGTACGGGAGCGCGCCCACGTGATCCTCGTGCCCGTGCGTCAGGACGACGGCTCGAATCGAGCCCTCGTGCTCGCGCAGGTACGAGAAGTCGGGCAGGACGAGATCGACGCCGAGGTGCTCGTCGCGGGGAAACGCGAGTCCCGCGTCGACGATCAGCAGCTCGCCGTCGCTCTCGAAAACGGTCATGTTCTTCCCGACCTCCCCGAGCCCGCCGAGGGGGATGACGCGACAGGTGCCCGCGGCCATCAGGGCGTCGCTGCCGGCGTCAGCAGCTCGGCCCGCTCGAGACACGAGCGGATCTGCTCCAGCTCTCGGTCGGTCGCCTCCACGAGCGGCAGGCGCAGGCCTCCGACCTCCTGGCCGAGCAGGTTGAGGGCGGCCTTGATCCCGATCGGGTTCGTGGCCGCCTGGAGGATGTCGAGCCCGGGCCGAGTGGCGTGCTCGAGCCGTCGAGCGCCTTCGAGATCGCCCGCCCGGAAGCGCTCCACCATCGCCTTCACCTGCGGGCCGACGACGTGTGTGTGGACGCAGATGCCGCCGAGGCCGCCGAGCTCGAGGAACGGCAGCAGCAGCGCGTCGTCTCCCGCGTAGAGGTCGAGGTCCGTCTCGGCGAGGATGCGTCGCGCCTGGTCGAGATCGTCGTTCGCCTGCTTGACGGCCACGACGGTGGGGATCTCGGCGAGCTCCGCGATCGTCTCCGGCTCCAGGTTCAGCACGACGCGGCTCGGGATGTTGTACGCGACGATCGGCCTGTCGGTCGCCGCGGCGATCGTCTCGAAGTGCCGGACGATCCCACGGGGCGGCGGCTTGCTGTAGTACGGCGTCACGACGAGCAGGCCGTCGACGCCGAGCTCATGCGCCGCCTCGCTCAGGTGGACTGAGTGCGCGGTCGAGTACGTCCCGGTTCCGGCGACGACGGTCGCACGCCCGTTCAGGGTGTCGACCGCGACGCGGAAGAGCTCGAGCCGCTCGTCGTCCGTCAGCGTCGGCGACTCGCCGGTCGTCCCGGCGACGACGATCCCGTCCGAGCCGTTCTCGACGAGGTGCTGCGCGAGCGCGCGGAAGCGCTCGAAGTCGATCGCGCCGTCCACGTCGAACGGCGTCACGATCGCCGTCAGGATCTCGCCGAGCACGCGGCGATTCTACTGGGAGCGGAGGCGCCGGCGGCTGGCGCTCCACGGCCAGTCCGCCGCCTTGGCGCACAGGCCCGCGCGCACCGGGTTCTCGAGGACGTAGAGGCACGTCGTCCCGAGCTGCGTGTCGCCCTCCACGAGCCTCGTCCAGAAGCGGTCGCCGAACAGGTGGCCTCTCCTCACGTGCCGGACGTTGAACCGTTGCGCGTGGACGCCGTTCAGCCGCTTGAAGCCCGCCGAGAGCGCTGCGCGGGAGGCGTCCACCACGAGGTGGTAGTGGTTCGTCATCAGGCAGTAGGCGTAGGGGCGCCACTCGTACGAGCGGACGATCTCGGCCAGGAGGCCCAGAAACGACCAGCGGTCCTGGTCGTCGCGAAAGATGACCGCGTCGTCGACTCCTCGCGCTCCGGCGTGGAAGACGCCGTTCGGAAGGTCGCTTCGCAGCGGGCGAGTCACCCGTCTCACGGTACGGCACAGGCGGCGTCGGGAGACGTCAGTGGAACGATCGGCACGCATTCGATCCTCTCGACGTGTCCGAAAGGGCGCAAAACCAGGGTCAGACCCTGGTTTTTCGCCCCGCCCGCGGCCGGCCGGCTGAGGCTCGTTACAGGAGGCTGTCGAGGCCTACGGTCAGGCCGGCAGGCAGGCTTTTCAGACGCTCGAGCGCCAGCAGCACGCCCGGAGCGAACGCCTCCCGCGAGAAGGTGTCGTGCCGGATCGTGAGCAGCTCTCCCTGCCCGCCGAGCAGGACTTCCTGGTGGGCGACGAGGCCGGGGAGCCTGACGGAATGGATGGGCGTGTCGCCGCCGAGCATGGCCGCCGTCGCTCTCGCGGTTCCCGAGGGCGCGTCGCGCTTCGCCTCGTTGTGCAGCTCGACGATCTCCGCTCGCGGAAAGTACCGGGCCGCCTGAGCAGCGAATCGCAGCATCAGGACGGCCCCGACGGCGAAGTTCGGTGCGTAGAGAACCGGGAGTCCGCGGCCGACGGCCCGCTCTTCGACGGCGGCGAGGTCCGCGCCGGAGGTGCCGAGCACGCAGGGGACGCCCTGCTCGAGGCACGCGAGCGCATTCGCGACTACCGCGTCGGGCTGCGTGAAGTCGATTGCGGCGTCGAGCCCCCGCACGTCGATCGCGTCGTCCCGCCCGATGCCCCGCACCTCGTGGCCCGCCGCCTCGAGCGCCGGCGCGAGCGCGCTGCCCACCTTGCCCCGGAACCCGAGGAGCGCGACCTTCACGCCGCCGCGCGCGTGAGCAGGAGCGGGTTCACGAGCGCGACCGCCTCCTCGAAGCGCTCCTCGCTGGGGCCGACGCCCGCCACCGACAAGCGCTCGGGCGCGAGCAGCTCGGCGGCGAGCGCCGCGAGGTCGTCGAGCCGAACCGCGTCGATCTCCGCGATGATCCGCTCGAACGAGAGCAGCTCCGTGGCCGAGACGAGCGACTGTCCGAGCCGGGTCATCCGATTCGAGGTCGACTCCATCGAGAGCATGATCCGCCCCTTGAGGCTCTCCTGCGAGCGCTCGAGCTCTCCGGGTCGCAGGTTCCCGGCGGCGATGTCTGCGATCTCCGCGGCGGCGATCTCGAGGCAGGCGGAGAGGTTCTCCTCGCGCGTTCCGACGTAGAACCCGATCAGGCCGGTGTCCGAGTACTGGGACGTGAAGCTGTAGACCGAGTAGGCCATGCCGCGCTTCTCGCGAATCTCCTGGAACAGACGCGAGGATGCGGCCCCGCCGAGGATCGAGTCGAGGAGCGAGGCCGCGAAGCGCCTTGGGTCCGAGCGGGAGATCCCGGGCGCTCCGACGCAGACGTTGTACTGCTCGGTCTCCCTCGACTGGAACCGCAGACCCGGCGTCGGCGTCCTGACGAGATGCTGGCGGACGCGCGGTGCGCGGTCGGTTCGCTCTCGGGATTCCTGCGCGGCGGCGAGCAGGCCGACGAGCTCGTCGTGCTCGAGCTTGCCTGCGGCCGAGACGACGACGTTGCCGCCGACGTACATCGCACGGTGGTAGGCGGCGAGCGCGCGCCGGCTGACCGTCGCGATCACGTCGGCTGTGCCGATCACCGGTCGCCCGAGCGCGTGGCCGCCGAAGACGGCGTTCGAGAACAGGTCGTGGACGACCTCCTGAGGCGTGTCCTCGACCATGGCGATCTCCTCGAGCACGACCTCCCGCTCGGAGTCGAGCTCGTGGAAACCGGGCGCGAACACCATGTCGGCGATCACGTTCACCGCCGTCGCGAGGTGCGCGTCGGGAACGCGCGCGTACACCACGGTGTGCTCCCGCGTGGTCGCCGCGTTCAGCTCTCCGCCGAGGCCGTCGAAGATCTCGGCGATGTCCTGAGCGGAGTGAGAGGCAGAGCCCTTGAACAGCAGGTGCTCGATGAAGTGAGAGACGCCGGCGCGCTCGGGGCGCTCGTCCCGCGCCCCGGCCCCGATCCAGAAGCCGAGGGCGACGGAGCGGACGTGCGGCACGTGCTCGGAGATGACGCGCTCGCCCGAGTCGAGCTCCGAGAGGACGTACCGCTGCACGGGCGGGATCGTAGCGGGGGCACCGGGGCACTCCGGGCCGCCGGGCCGCCTGCTCCCGGGAGGTGCCGAGCCCCCCTCCCAGGGACTACCGTGGAGGACGATGTCTCCGCGCGGGCGCACGTTCGACCCCCCGGAGCCGGTCGAGCGGCCGGCGGATCGCGCCGTCCGCCGCGGGAACCTGCGCCGGGTGGGACGGCTGTTCCGCCCGTACAAGCTGCGGCTGACCAGCGTGCTCGGCCTGATCGTGGTCTCGGCGATCCTCGGGATGGTCTCGCCGTTTCTGCTCCGGGCGGTGCTCGACGACGCGATCCCGAACGGCGACACGGGCCTGCTGAACCTGCTCGTGGCCGGCATGATCGCGATCGCGATCGTCTCCGGCGTGCTCGGCGTGGGCCAGACCTGGCTCTCCAACGTCGTCGGCCAGCAGGTGATGCACGACCTGCGCACGCGGGTGTACCGCCACCTGCAGCGGCTGTCGCTCGCCTTCTTCACCCGCACGCGCACGGGCGAGGTCCAGTCGCGGATCGCGAACGACATCGGCGGCGTGCAGAGCGTGGTCACGTCGACCGCCACCTCCATCGTCTCGAGCGTGACCACGGTGCTGGCAACCGTCGTCGCGATGTTCCTGCTCGACTGGCGGCTGGCCGCCTTCTCGCTCGCGCTCCTCCCCGTCTTCGTCTACCTGACGCGCCGCGTCGGCGTCGAGAGGCGACGGATCACGACGACTCGGCAGGGGACCCTCGCCGACATGTCGACGCTCGTCGAGGAGTCGCTCTCGGTCTCGGGGATCCTGCTCGGGAAGACGATGGGTCGTGGCGCCGCGCTCTCCAACCGGTTCGAGGAGGAGTCGACGAAGCTCGCGGATCTCCAGGTGCGGCAGCAGATGGCCGGGCGCTGGGTGATGGCCTCGATCCAGATGACGTTCGCGATCATGCCGGCGGCGGTCTACTGGCTCGCGGGCCAGAGCTTCGCGCACGGCGGCTCGACCGTCTCGATCGGCACCGTCGTCGCCTTCACGACCTTGCAGACGCGGCTCTTCTTCCCGATCGGCCAGCTGCTCTCGGTGGGGATCGACGTCCAGACCTCCCTCGCGCTCTTCGACCGCGTGTTCGAGTACCTCGATCTTCCCGTCGAGATAGCCGAGCGGGCGGACGCCCGCGTCCTGCCGCCGTGCCGTGGGGACGTGTCCTTCGAGCGGGTCTGGTTCCGCTACGACACCCGCGGGCCGTGGACGCTGCAGGGCGTGTCGATCGAGGTGCCTTCCGGCTCCCGCACCGCCATCGTCGGCGAGACGGGCTCGGGCAAGACGACACTCGGCTATCTCGTCGCGCGCCTCTACGACGCCGAGCGGGGACGGGTGCTCCTCGACGGCATCGACGTGCGCGAGGTGACCTTCGACTCCCTGGCCCGAACGGTCGGCGTCGTCTCGCAGGAGACGTACCTCTTCCACTCGTCGATTCGCGACAACCTTCGCTTCGCCCGTCCGGAGGCGACCGACGAGGAGGTCGAGAAGGCTGCGCGCGCCGCCCGCATCCACGATCTGATCGCGAGTCTCGACGACGGGTACGACACGATGGTCGGGGAGCGCGGCTACCGCTTCTCGGGAGGCGAGAAGCAGCGGATCGCGATCGCCCGCACGATCCTGCGGAACCCGCCCGTCCTCGTGCTCGACGAGGCCACGAGCGCCCTCGACACGCAGACGGAGCGGGCGGTGCAGGAGGCGCTCGACCGGCTCGCCGAGGGCCGGACCACGATCGCGATCGCGCACCGGCTCTCCACCGTGCGGGACGCCGACCAGATCGTCGTGCTCGATCGGGGCCGCGTCGTCGAGCGCGGGACGCACGAGGAGCTCGTCGAGCTCGCCGGGAAGTACGCCGCCCTCGTCGCACGCGACGAGGATCTCGCGGCGCTCGCCTGACCGGCGCCGAGCGCGTCCGCCTCCGACCTGTCCCGAGCGGCCACTTGACACGACTCGGTGCCAGGCACCGCGACGTGTCAAGTGGCTCGGGCGGACGTATCTCCGACGGCCCAGTCGGGCGGGGGGGCGGCCGGCGGCCGCCCCCCGTTCGCGCTAGTCGCGGTCGCGCCGCGGCGGGCGGTCC
>JBBSIG010000071.1:0-11551 GCA_038232215.1 Gaiellales bacterium
GAAGATCTGGGCGCCGCAGTAGCTCGCGACGTCCGCGATCCCCATCTTCGACATCACCTTGAGCACGCCGTCCTCGAGCGCCCGACGAAAGCGCAGCTGAGCCTCGGCCACGGAGGGCCGGTCGCCGCCGAGCCGATCGGCCTCCGCTAGCGCCGCCACGGTCGCGAGCGCAAGCCGCGGGCAGACCGCCTCCGCTCCGTACCCGAGCAGGCAGGCGACCCCGTGCACCTCGCGCGCCCCGTCCGTCTCGACGACCAGGGTCGCGAGCGTCCGCAGACCGGCCTCGACGAGCCGGTGGTGCACGATCGAGGTCGCGAGCAGCATCGGCACCGGCGGCCGCTCGGGCGAGGCGTGGCGGTCGCTGAGGAGCAGCATCCCGTGCCCTTCCTCGACCGCGGCCACCCCCTCGGCGGCGAGGCGCTCGCAGGCGCCGGCGAGGCCCTCGTCGGGCGCGAAGCTCGCGTCGAGGCGGACGACCGCGAGCTCCTCGAGCGCCGAGGGGAAGAGCAGGAAGCTCTCGAGCTCGATGCCCGCGGCCGCCTCGGGCGTCTCCTCGAGCAGCGGCGCCCGCGCGCCGAGCAGCGTCGAGAGCGACATGGTGAAGCGCTCGCGAATGTGGTCGATGGCGGGGTTCGTCACCTGGGCGAAGCGCTGACGGAAGTAGCTCGAGAGCGGACGGCCCCGGCCGGCGAGCGGAGGCAGCGCGGTGTCGTCGCCCATCGACGACGTGGGCTCGTGCGCGTACGCGGCCATCGGCCTGAGCACGACCGAGAGCTCCTCTCGCGTGTAGCCGAACAGCACGTGGCGGGGCGCGAGGTCCTCGCCCGGCGCGCCCGCGGGCTCGCCGACGCTTCCCCACCGCCGCCACTCCCCGAGCCAGCGGCCGTACGGACTCGCGCCCGCGAGGCGGGACTTGATCGCCGCGTCGCCCTCGAGGCCCCGCCTGGGATCGACGGCGAGCAGCTCGCCGGGGCCGAGGCTGCCCCGCCTGACCCGTACGCCCTCGGGCGGGTCGAAGACCCCGGCCTCCGAGGCACAGCCGACGAAGCCGTCGTCCGAGACGAGGTAGCGGAGCGGCCGCAGGCCGTTCCGGTCGAGCGCGGCGCCGACGACGCGGCCGTCCGTGTAGACGACGGCGGCCGGCCCGTCCCACGGCTCGACGAGCCCGGCGTGGTAGCGGTAGAAGTCGCGAATCTCCGGCGCGAGCTCGGCGTCGGCCTGCCAGGAGGGCGGAGCGAGCATCGTGACCGCGTGCCGTACGTCGCGGCCCGAGCGCACGAGCAGCTCGAGCATGCCGTCGAGGAGGCCGGAGTCGGAGCTCGACTCGTCGAGCAGCGGGCCGGACTCGGCTTCCTGCCAGCCGAGCACGCCGGCCCGGGCCCGCATCCAGTTGACGTTGCCGCGGATCGTGTTGATCTCGCCGTTGTGGCAGAGGAGTCGAAACGGCTGCGCGCGCTCCCACGACGGCTCGGTGTTCGTCGAGAAGCGCTGGTGGAAGATGCCGAAGGCCACCTCCAGCCGGGGGTCGCGCAGATCGGCGTAGAACGCGCCGAGCTGGTCGGCCGCGCAGAGCGCCTTGTAGACGACGGTCCGAAACGAGAGCGAGCACACGTAGAGGTCGGGACGACCGTCGAGCCGCTTGCGGGCGGCGAAGGCGCGCCGCTCGGCCTCTTCCTCGTCAGCTCCCGCCGGCGGCTCGAGCAGGGCCTGCTCGACCACCGGGGCGCTCGCGCGGGCGGAGAGACCGAGCGCCTCGGGCGCGACCGGGACCCGGCGCCAGTCGCAAACGGCGATCCCCTCGCTCGCGCACGCTTCCTCGACGGCGCCGCGACCGCCGGGATCGCGCACGAACACCATCGCCAGGCCGATCTCCCGAGCCGGCACGAGCGAGCTCGGAATCGGCAGCAGCACGCCGGCTCCGTCTCCGGAGCGGCCGTCGGCGGCCACCGCCCCGCGATGGCGGACTCGGTCGAGCGCCGTCAGCAGCGCGTCGACGAGGGCGCGAGAGGGCGTTCCCGCGAGGTCGGCCACGAAGCCGATCCCGCATGCGTCGCGCTCGGCTCCCGGAGCCGTGGCGAGCGGAGTGGTGAGACGGTCGGAAGTGTGCACCTGAAGCTGTGCATCCTAAAGCAACTGTCGGAAATAAAGTTGCTTCTTTGCGGGGACGCTGCGGCGACTACGCGGGCGCGGGCTCGTAGAGGATCAGGCGGTCGCGGTGCACCGCCTCGAGCCCCCGCGGGCGCTGCTCGAGCTCGGCGGCTCCGGCTCCGGCGATGCCCTTGCCGAGCGCCGTCCCGTCGAGTGCCGTCAGCTCGATCGCGTCACCGGCCACGAAGTGGCCCTCGCAACGCGCGACCCCGACGGCGAGGAGGCTGCGGCCGTCCTCGACGAGCGCGCGCCGGGCTCCATCGTCGAGGACGGCTGCACCGCGCGTCGGCTTGGCGTGCCGGAGCCAGAGCTTGAAGGCCGACTCGCGGCTTCCGCGGCGCGGCTCGAAGCGCGTGCCGCGCGGCTGGCCGGCGACGAGCGCCGGGACGACTCCGTCCGCGCGGCCCGAGGCGATCGCCGTTGGGATTCCGGCGGCGGCTGCGAGCCGCGCGGCGGCGACCTTGCTCGCCATGCCGCCGCGCCCGAGCGCGCTCGCTCCGGCGAGCGCCGCCCGCTCGGCCGCGCCCCCGTCCAGGAGCAGCTCCGCCCCGGCGGCCTGCGGCGGCGCCGAGTAGACGCCGTCCACCTCGGTCAGCAGCACGAGCAGGCGCGCGCCGGCGAGCACGGCCACCTGCGCGGCGAGGGCGTCGTTGTCGCCGAACGTGATCTCGTCCGTGGCGGCGGCGTCGTTCTCGTTCACGATCGGGACGACCCCGAGCCGGAGCAGCGCTGCGATGGTGTTGCGCACGTTCACGTAGCTCGGCCGGTCGGCAATGTCGGAGGCCGAGAGCAGCACCTGAGCCGCTTCGACGCCGCTCGCCTGCAGGGCCGCCGTCCACGCACGTTGGAGCTGCGGCTGTCCGACCGCCGACGCCGCCTGCAGCGCGGGCGTGCTCTTCGGCCGCCGGGCGAGGCCGAGCCTGGGAAGGCCGAGCGCGATCGCGCCGGACGACACCACGCAGACCTTCTCGCCGCCCGCGACGAGCGTCGCGAGCTCGGCCGCCCGCGCGGCGAGCAGGCGCCGGCGCACGCGGCCGTCGGCAGTCGCGACCAGGCCCGAGCCGAGCTTGACGACGACCGTCACCGGGTCTGGCGCCCGTCCCCGACCACGCGGTACTGGCGCAGCCAGAGATCGCGGTAGGTGACCGGCCCGCGCGGCCCCGGCGCCCGGTCGACGTTGACGCCCGTCTCCGGCGTCCCGAGGAGCTCGAACCCGTCCGTGAACCGGGTCGTCGCATTCCAGTACGCGGCTGTGCCCCGGTAGCCGTCGAGGAAGCGCGCGGCGGCGCGCTCGTCCTCCGACACGATCGTCGCGGCGAGCCCCGACGTCTGCTCGTTCGCGAGCTCGAGCGCCTCCTCGAGGTTTTCCACGAGATCCAGCGTCACGGTGGCGACGCGCTCCGGCTCGGAGGCCCACTCGTGCCCGAGCGGGCGGTCCAGAGGGAGGACGCCCGGGAGCGCGGCGGCGCGCTCCGTTCCGCGCACCTCGACCCCGCACTCCCGGCACGCCTCCACGAGCGCCGGGACGAGCGAGGCGCCTGTCCGGTCGACGAGCGCGAGGTTGAGCCGGTTGCAGACGCCGAGCCGGTCGAGGCTGGCCCGGACGATCGCGGAGACGCGCTCGGCCGAGGCTGCCGCGTGCACGTACAGGACTCCGCCTCCCTCGGCGTGCGCGAGCGTGCGCACGCCGTGCTGCGCGGCCAGGCGGGCGAGGGCCGCCGTGGAGGGGCCGCTCCCGCGCAGGATCACGAGCGGAATCAGCCTCGGACAGGAGACCAGGGCTTCGGCTCCCTCCCGCTCGGGGGTGCGGACGAGCCCGACGGCGCCCTCGGGCAGCCCGGCGGCCGCGAGCGCGGGCCGCAGGACGCAGTCGACGAGCGACTCGACCGTTCGCAGGGCGGCTCCGCCCGTTCGCAGGACGACCGTGTTGCCGCTTCGGAGCACCTGCGACGCGACGTCGGTCGCGACGTTCGGGCGCGCCTCGAAGTTGGCGCCGATCGCCCCGATCGGAATGCGGCGCTCGCGTACATCGAGCCCGTTCGGGAGGCGCCAGGCCCGCACCTCGCGCTCGATCGGCTCCAGCTGCGCAGTCGCCTCGAGCTGGGAGGCCATCGCCGCGAGGCGGGCGTCGTCGAGGCGGAGTCGATCGAGCGCGCCGGCGTCGAGTCGGCCCTCCGCCGCCGCCAGGTCGGACCCGTTCGCGCCCAGGACCTCCGAGCGCCGCTCCGACAGGAGACGGGCGGCCGCGTGCAGCACGTCCACGACGGCCTCGTCGCGGACGAGCGGGAGCGCGTCGTGCGCCGCCCTCGCCTCCCGGGTCAGCAGCTCCTCTACCGCCATGTTCTCCTCGACCTCCTACGCTTTACTTCGTATACTGCCTCCTGAGGGCGGGCTCGTCCCGCTCCGCATCAAGAGAGGTCGAGGGAACCGGCCCGTCGACGCCTCGGCAACCTGCCACCGCGGCAAGGTGCCAAGCCGGCCGAGCGCCTCGCGCTCGGACGATGTAGAGCGAATCCAACGGAAGGAGAGCCCGATGCCCGCAACGCACCTTCGCTGCCGCCGCTGCGAGAACGAGACCGAGCTGGAGGGGATCGGCGCCTGCCCACGCTGCCTCGCGCCCCTCGATCCCGTGTACGACTGGGACGCTCTGCGCAGGACTGTGACGCGCGAGCGGATCGCGCGCGGCCCGTCCTCGCTCTGGCGTTACGGCGACCTTCTGCCCGTCGCGCCGCCCCCCGAGGAGCGGCTCGCCCCCGGCCTGACGCCGCTCGTGGAGGCCTCGAGGCTCGGAGAGGCGCTCGGGCTCGCCGACCTCAGGCTCAAGCTCGACACGGCGAACCCGACGCACTCGTTCAAGGACCGGGTGGTGGCGGTCGCCGCCGCGAAGGCCCAGGAGCTCGGCCTCACCACGCTCGCGTGCTCCTCGACCGGGAACCTGGCGAACGCGGTCGCGGCCCGCGCCGCCGTCGAGGGCCTCGAGGCGGCGGTCTTCTGTCCGGTCGACCTGGAGCGCGAGAAGCTCGTCGCGACCGCCGCCTACGGCGCCACCATCTACGCCGTCCGCGGTAGCTACGACGCCTGCAGCCGCCTGACCGTCGAGCTCTCGTTCGAGCTCCCCTGGGCGTTCGTCAACGTCGGGCTGCGCGCCTACTACGCCGAGGGCTCGAAGACGCTCGCCTTCGAGGTCGCCGAGCAGCTCGGCTGGCGCCTGCCGGACGTCGTCGTCTGTCCGGTGGCCTCGGGCGCGCTCCTCGCGAAGGTCGGTCAGGGCTTCGAGCAGCTGCGCGAGCTCGGCCTAGTCGAGGGCGAGCTGCCGCGGCTCGTCGGTGCGCAGGCCGCCGGCTGCGCGCCGGTCGCGACGGCCTTCGCGACGGGAGAGCCGGTGCGCCCCGTGCGGCCGCAGACGCTCGTGCGCTCGCTCGCGATCGGCAGTCCCGCGGACGGCGACCTCGCCGCCGCGACCGCACGGGCGAGCGGCGGCGCCGTCTATGCCGTCGAGGAGGAGGAGGTAGGCCCGAACATGGCCCTCGTCGCGGGCACGGCAGGTGTGTTCGGAGAGACCGCCACAGGTGTCGCCGTGGGAGCGCTTCGCCGGGCGCTCGAGCAGGGCGTCGTCCGGCCCGAGGACAGCGTCGTCCTCCTCGTGACGGGCGACGGCTTGAAGACGCTCGGGCCGGTGGCGGACCGGCTCGCCCCGGTCGAGATCGATCCCGACGCGGACGCGGTGCTCGAGCGGCTCGGGGTCGGCGCCTCCGTATGAGCTTTACTTTCTACAGCGTACGCGTTATGGTCGCCGTGCAAGCGGGCCTTCCCCCTGGCCCCCGCGACCCGGCCGGGGCGGCGAGCCCTCCGGCGCCGCCCCGGTGACGCGGGACCCGGCCGGCCCGTTTCGCGTCGTCTGCCTTCCCGGAGACGGCATCGGCCCCGAGGTGACGGCCGTCGCCGCACGGGTGCTCGAGGCGCTGCCGCTCGACGTCGCGCTCGAGGAGCGGCCGTTCGGGGGGGTCGCGATCCAGCTGCTCGGAGACCCGCTGCCGGAGGGAACGCGGCGGGCCTGCCTCGGGGCGGACGCGGTCCTGCTCGGCGCGGTCGGGCTGCCGGAGTACGACGGAGCCTCCGTGCGTCCCGAGCAGGGCCTGATCGCCCTGCGGAAGGCGCTCGACGTCTATGCGAACCTGCGCCCGACCCGCGGGGACGGGGTGGACCTGCTGATCGTGCGAGAGCTCGTGGGCGGCCTCTACTACGGCGCGCGCGGGCGCCGCGCCGACGGCTCGGCGTTCGACACGTGCGAGTACGAGCCGGCGCAGATCGAGCGGGTCGCGCGCCGGGCCTTCGAGCTCGCACGCGACCGGCGCGGCCACGTGACCTCGGTCGACAAGGCCAACGTGCTCGAGACGTCGCGCCTCTGGCGGGAGACGGTCGAGCGAGTCGCGGGCGAGTACCCGGACGTCCGGCTCGAGCACATGCTCGTCGACACCGCCGGCCTGCAGCTCGTGCAGGACGCCCGCCGGTTCGACGTGCTCCTGACCGAGAACACCTTCGGCGACATCCTCTCGGACGTCGCCGCGGGCACGAGCGGCGGGCTCGGGCTCGCAGCGTCGGCGAGCCTCGGCGACGCCGGCCCCGGGATCTTCGAGCCCGTCCACGGGTCGGCGCCCGACATCGCGGGCCGGGGGGTCGCGAATCCCGCTGCCATGCTCCGCTCCGTCTCGCTTCTGCTCCGGCACGGCGCCGGCGAGCCCGCGCTCGCGGCCGCGCTCGAGGCGGCTGTCGACCGCGCGCTCGAGGCCGTCCCGACGCGCGACCTCGGCGGCACGGCCTCGACGGCCGACTTCGGCTCTGCGGTCGTGCGCGCACTCGCGACCGGCTGACTGTCCGGCCGGCACCTTCCGGACGCGCCCGTGGATTACGGCCGGAGCGCCTCCCGCACGCGGGCGCTCACGGCTTCCATCTCGAGCCCGGACCCCGTCACCTCGCGGAGCAGGCCGTCGGCCGTCGGACGCTGTCCCTCGCTCCAGAGCTCTCGGAGCAGCGACCCGGCCTCGCGGCTCGCGAACCACGCGTTGCCGAAGCGCTCGCGGAGATGGTCGCGAAGCTGCGCCTCGAAGGCCCAGGAGCGCAGGTAGCCCGAGACGTAGAAGCCGCTGTCGAGATCCGAGAGGTAGTCCGTGGGGCTCGGCTCGATCTTCAGCGCGTCCGCGAGCAGCTCGGTGTAGCGATCCGAGAGCGTCGTGGGCTCGTCGGCCGAGTGGAACTCGAGCTCGTACAGGAGCTTCGCGGCGTAGCGGCGGGCGATGTACAGGAGCTTGGTCATGCCCTCGGCGTAGAAGTCGACCGGCCTCGGGACGTCGAGTTTTCGCCCGAGCCAGGCCGGCTCGTCGACGAGATGCTCGAGCAGCGAGGCCCAGCCCTCGGAGACGGCCGGGTCGCCGAGCCGCCGCTCCTCCATCCGCAGGCTCGGGGAGGTGTGGGCGAAGTGCTCCGTGTGCCCCGCCTCGTGAAAGAGGGCATGCCAGTCGTCGGCGCCCCCGATCGGCTGGATCACCAGCATCACCTTCCCGGGCACCTCGATCGGCGCGCAGAAGGCGCGCGGCGTCTTGTTCGGCCGCGCCTCGAGGTCGAGGTGGACGTTCTCCTGCTCGGAGAGAGAGATGCCGAGGTCCGCGAGCGTGCCGACGAGCGCGGGCAGCATCCGGTCCCGCGGGAAGGACGAGTCCCACTCGGGGGCGCGAAACAGCCGCGCGACGTCCCAGCGCTCGGCCTCGGCGAGGCCGACCCCGACCCGGTTCCGGAGCAGCGGGTCGATCGCCCGCTCGTACAGCTCCTCGGTCGAGTCGAGGAGCGTCCGGCAGTCGGCGGCCAGCTCGTCGAGCTGCATGCCGAAGCGCCGGAAGAGATCGGCGTACGTCGGGGACCCGAGATCGGGCACCCGCCGGCGCACGATGCTCGCCTCCTCGGCGTGCAGCGGGTTCAGGTGCTCCTCGACGAGCCTGTTTCGGGTCTGCTCGAGGCGCTCGCGACGGTCGCGGTCGGCCTCGTTCGCGATCGTCGGCCTGAGCATGCGGAACGGCACCGTCTCGCCGTCGACCGTCGCCTCGAGCCCGGCCTCGACGACGGCTACGCGCTCGGCCAGCTCGCGCGTGAGGTTGCCGAGGTAGCCCTCGCAGGCGAAGCGCCAGAGCTCGCGGACGCCGGCGTCGCCGTCGACCGCCCCCTCGAGCGCCCGGGCGCGCTCGAGCTCGGTCAGCTCGGAGTGGCGCTCGTAGATCGCGGCGAGCTCGAAGTCGTCCTTCAGGCCGGCGTAGTGGCGGTAGTACTCCTCGTCGAGCTCGGCGATGAAGCGGTCGGCCTCGTCGCGGTAGGCGTCGAGCTCGCCGGCGGAGGGAGGGGGGCCTGGGCCGGGCACGGGCGTAGGATAGCCCGGTGCGCGAGATCCGCCTTCGCACAGAGCGGCGCACGCAGCTGCTCGACATCACGCGGCGGGTGGAGGAGGCGCTCGGCGAGGCCGACGGCTCCGCGGCGCTCGTCTACGTGCCGCACACGACGGCCGGCGTGACGATCAACGAGCACGCCGACCCGGCCGTGGCGCGCGACTTCGAGGCCGCGCTCGAGCGCATCGTCGGCGAGGGCTGGGGCTGGCAACACGTCGAGGAGGGCGAGGAGAACGCCCCGGCTCACGTCCGGGCGGCGCTGATGGGCCCGCAGGTGCTCGTCCCGCTCGCGGACGGTCGCCTGGCGCTCGGAGTCTGGCAGGGCATCTTCTTCTGCGAGCTGGACGGCCCCCGCGAGCGCACGGTCTACGTCTCGACGCTCCGGTGAGCGCCGCACGCGGGCGGGAGGTACCTCCGGGCTGACCAGGGCCCCGGTCTTCCGGCCGGAGGAGGGTGAAGCCGCGAAGGCGAGTAGGCTGGCCGTCATGGCCGCGCCCGTCGCGAAGGACCAGGAGCTCACGCTCTCGATCGACTCGCTCGCCTACGGCGGGAACGGCGTCGCCCGCTCCGACGGGTTCGTCGTCTTCGTCCGGCGCGGGCTGCCCGGCGACACGGTCCGCGCCAGGGTGACGAAGGTGAAGCGGAGCCACGCGGAGGCGCTCGCGCTCGAGGTGCTCGAGCCCGGCGCCACGCGCGTCGCCGCGCCGTGCGCCCACTACCCCGCCTGCGGAGGGTGCCGCTTCCAGGATCTCGCCTACGAGGCGCAGGTGGCGGCGAAGGAGGTGCAGGTCGCGGATGCGCTGCGGCGGATCGGGGGGATCGCCGAGCCGCCGCTCGAGCCGATCCTCCCGGCCGAGTCGATCTTCGGCTACCGCAACAAGCTCGAGTACTCGTTCACCGCGACGCCCGCGGGCCCGGCGCTCGGATTCCACCGCGCCGGGCGTTGGGACGAGGTGCTCGAGATCGAGCGCTGCTGGCTCACGACCGACCTCGGCAACGCGATCCGGAACGCCGTTCGCGCCTGGGCGCGGGAGGAGGGGCTGCCCGCCTACGACCAGGCCGAGCAGACCGGCTACCTGCGGCACCTCGTCGTGCGGGAGGGCCGCAACACCGGACAGGCGCTCGTCCAGCTCGTCACCGCCGCCGGCGAGCGCTTCGAGCGAGGCTACCTCGTGGAGGTCCTGCGTCGCTTTCCCGAGGTGCGCTCGATCCACTGGGCCGTGAACGAGACCCCCGCCGAGGTGACGAACCTTTCCACGACGCTGCTCTGGGGCGAGGAGGCGATCGAGGAGACCCTCTGCGGTCTGCGCTTCCGCGTGCGCCCGAACGCCTTCCTGCAGACGAACACGGCGATGGCCGAGCGCCTCTACGAGCTCGCCGCCGACTTCGCCGGCCTCACCGGGCGCGAGAACGTCTTCGACCTCTACTGCGGCATCGGCACGATCGGGCTGACGCTGGCCGGCCGCGCGCTGACCGTGTGGGGGGTGGAGGTCTCGGAGGAGTCCGTCGCCTGCGCGCTCGAGAACGCCGACCTGAACGGGATCTCGAACGCCGCCTTCTTCGCGGGGAACGTCGGGCAGTCGCTCGCCGAGCTGCAAGACCGGGCCGGCATGCCCGACGTGGTGGTGGTGGACCCCCCGAGGGCCGGGCTCGCCGGCAAGGCGCTCCGCCGGATCGGGCGTCTCGCCGCGCCGAGGCTCGTCTACGTCTCGTGCAACCCGACGACGCTCGCGGGCGACCTCAAGCAGCTCGCGTCCGACTGGGGCTACAGGCTCGAGCGCGCGCAGCCCGTGGACATGTTCCCGCACACGCCGCACATCGAGACGGTCGCGCTGCTCACTCGCTGAGCTCGGTCTCACACGCGGCCCGGCGCCGCAGGCGGCGCCAGAGCAGGTCGACGTTCGGGAGCAGGAAGCCGACCGCGAGGCCCGGCAGGGCGGGGAGACCCACGAGGTCGAGCCAGACCGCGAGCGCGAGCGTCGTCCCGAACGAGAGAGTGAGCGCGAGCCAGGTCCAGCCGATCCGCAGCCGGAAGCGCGCGGCCGCAGCCAGGAAGAACGCGAAGAAGAGCAGGTCGGGCAGCCCGAGGTTCGCCGAGCCCCGCTCGCCCGGGACGGGAAACGCGAACGAGAGCGCCGTGAAGATCTGGGGCTGATTGGCCACGATGTGCCTCGTCGGGCCCCGCCACACCGAGTAGGCGTCGACCCACGGGATGATCGCCGCCACGAGCGCCACCCAGGCCAACGTCTCGAACAGGCGTAGGAACCAGAAGCCGAGCGCGGTGGCGGCAGCGAGCTTCGCGAAGTTGGCCGAGATGTCGAGCTGCGCCCGGTCGCAGACGAACGCGAGGAAGGCGAGCGCCGCCCCGACCGGGAGCAGACCGGCGCGGAGCCGCAGCGGGAGAACGATCAGGACGAGTCCGAAGACCGCCGGGATGAGCGCGAGCCCGAGGAAGCCGACGTCCCACCAGACCGACGTGTTCGGGAGCGAGTGCCCCCAGACGTAGTAGCCCACGAGCGCCGCGCCTAGCGCCGTCAGCAGTCCGAGTGCCCGTGGGGTCAGTAGGGCGGAAGCTCGGCCCACCAGACCCCGAGGGTCTTGAGCGCGTTCCAGAAGCGGGTCTTCGCCGGTTGCTCGTCGAGGGAGTCGTCGATGTCGGGGACCGTGAGCGCCTCGACGGTCGGCGTCAGGCGCTGCAGCTCGCCGTCTCTGGCCTCCACGGGGTCGGCGAGCGGAAAGGCGATCGAGTTCAGGAAGGCGAGCGCCCGCTCGCCCATGACGACGACGAGCTTCGGCTGCACGATGTGCAGCTCGCGCGTGAGAATCGGGCGCGCCTCCTCCTCGTCCTGCCCCTTCAGCTTGAGGCAGTTCGTCCCGTAGACGGCCAGCGGGTCGACGCGTAGCCGCTGCAGCGACTTCAGGATCGCCTGGCCCGCGCGGCCGTAGAAGGCGACGCCCTCCTGCACCTCGGA